>JAYUFM010000118.1:0-3947 GCA_043738715.1 bacterium
CAAGAAAAGTCAGGAATATCGGGACCAAACAGAAACTACAGAAATAGAGTTAGCTGAACATTCAAAAGCGAACTATGAATATAAGACAACTGTAGCCACTGTTATTTCTGTAGCACGCAGAGCAAAATCAATCTTTGAAAATAGTTCTGACGTTGCAGGAAAGCGAGCATTCCTTAGTTTGTTACTTCAGAACCCGACTGTAAACGGAAAAATGCTAGAGTTTACAATAGCTTCTCCGTTTAATTTGGTACTAGATTTGGCTAATAGCCCTAACTGGCTCCCCCGGTAGGGATCGAACCTACGACCAATCGATTAACAGTCGATTGCTCTACCGCTGAGCTACAGGGGAATGTATCGCATACATATATATTTCAATATGTTGCTGGGCTTCATCATATCGAAACTTTGTGCAATAATCAAGCAAATCAGTTAAAACCTATTAAAACTCACGATGCTTATACACGTTAAAGTCGAAACCGATGCAAGTCACTATAATATTGAACAGATAAGGTCCACTTCCTTTAAAATTAAAGTGAAAGAACCAGCTAAAGAGAATCGTGCCAACATCAAAGTCATCGACATTCTTGCAGAGCATTTCAACATTTCCACGTCAAAAATCAAAATAATTACAGGCCATCATATGCCAGGTAAAATTTTAGAAATAGAACTACCACAGTAGCACCCATTATTCAGCTAATCGCAATAGCTCCTAATTTGATAATGGCGTATAATGAAACCATACAAGCTTAATTTTAAATATATGAATATCACAATCAAAGGTACTAATGTGGATGTAAACGACAAGCTTAATCAGTATTTAACAAAAAAGCTCTCTACAATTAAAAAATTCCTTCACGATGAGGCAATCGTTATTGTTGAATTAGCGCGTACAACAAATCATCACAAAAAAGGGGATGTTTTCAAAGCTGAAATTAGAATCAACAAAGAAAAAATGGCTAAAGGAAAAAATCCTTATGCTGTAGCAGAATCTACAGATATTTTTTCTGCGATTGATATGGTTAAAGACGAAATTCACGATATGTTGGCTTCTGCTAAAGACAAGGGACAGGCATTGAAAAAGAAAGGAGCTCAGAAAATCAAGAGGATGATCAAAGGATAGTTCTAAAATTAAAGAATAAACTCTGAAGAAATTATTCTTGAATTTTACACACCTCTCAAAAAATCTTTGTAGTCCATTTCTTTCCCTCCTTCTGGTGTGACTCTTTCAATAATTAATTTGTTATTTTCCCGATCAAACATTGCTGATTTTATAGAAACACGGATTTTTTTTCCATGTCTCTCAATAAAAAAGAATGTTCCTGGCCATCCAAAAAATGCTTGCGTCTTCAAATAATTTTTCCATGCTTTTGTCCCAGTATCTGCTGTGTTTGCAGTATCTGAAATATCAATTTCTCCATCTGCCTTAATAATCTTTTTAGTAAAAGTAGCCTTGCTATGATCTTGTTCTGTTAATTTTGCATTACCATCAAACCATGAGGGTAAAACATCAAACAATATTTGAGCTCCTTCGGCGGCTAATATTTTTTTAAGATCTAAAATATTTGGAGGCCATTCTTCAGGTGAAATTTCTACACGCTTTATAGCCACAATCGGTCCATGATCCATTTCCGAATCCATTTTTATTATCGTGACCCCAATATTTTTGCTATCCTCTAGTATGCATGTTTGCAATGGAGAAGGGCCTCGATATTCAGGTAATAACGATGGATGAACATTAAGAGCGCCATTTTTTGGTAAATCCAAAAATGATTGAGGAATGATTTTTCCATATGATGCGACAATAAAAAGATCAGGGTTTAAATCAGCCAACGTATGTAGGGCCTCTTCTTTTAATTTTTCAAATTGGTAGATTGGTACTGAATTTTCAGTTGCCCATATTTTTGCAGGTGGGGGAGTCATGATTAATTTTCTACCTTGGGGTTTGTCTACTGTTGTTACAATTGCATCAGGTACAAGACCTAGCTCTTTTAATTGTGTTAAAACCTCTACTGCAAAAATTGATGTTCCAAAAAATATGATTTTATGATTTTTATTATATTTCATTTTTATTTTGTCTAGGTTTACATTTTTTATTTAGACTCTTCGGATTCTTCGTTTGGATTTATTTCCTCAACATCAATCGCTTTGTCTATAAATAAAGTGCCGTTTAAATGGTCAACTTCATGTTGATAAATATGGGCTAAAATTCCTCCACCCCCACGTTCAAATTTTTTACCAGTCTCATCGTATGCGCTAATTGTTGCGCGTATTGATCTTTGAACTTTTCCATATAGCCAACGAACGGACAAACATCCTTCATCCATCCATTTTTTTTCTTTAGAAAGTTTTACAATTTTTGGATTAATAAAAACCAAATTTTTGTAGACTTTCTTTTTTATTACATCTCCTTGAATTGAAATTGTTGGTTTAAGGTTTACTTTTTCTGGCATGTTTTCCTTATCAACAGCGTCTTCATTTTTAGCAGCATCAATTCTCTCCAAGGCTTGACCTGAAATAGCAAAAATTGCTAATGAATGTCCAATTTGTGGTGCAGCGATGCCAACGCCATCATTTTGTGAATCCAGTGCCTTTACCATGTCCGTAATAATTTTTTGAATTTTAGGAGAAGAAATTTCTTCTATCGGGACAAGTGCCGCTTTTTTCCTTAAAACAGGATCACCGTCCTGAACTATTTCAACAGGTGATGTAGGGATTTTTTTAAGAGATTTCGGGATGTCCTTTTTTGTCGACATGTATTTATTGGAGTCTTATTGATACATTTATAGCATACTTTCAGGGTTTATATGAACTGCCACTTCCCTAGGTAAGGCAAGTAGAATTTCCCGTAAAGATTTGCTCTCATCTACATCTTTCCAATAATCATTTTCAACTTTCAAGAGAATATTCATTACAGCTTCATTTCTCACGGTGGCCGTAAATGCAGGGAATACAATTGGATCCCATTTTTCCAATTTTTCCTCGAGGTCCTGTAAAAGTCCCATGGCTTTGTCTTTTGATGTGGCAATGGTTAATTTTACAAAAGTTTTAAATGGTGGGTATCCCATTTTTTCACGTGCCTCTAATTCCGAACGGAAAAATTCCATAAGTCCACCACCTGCAACAGTTTTTAACAAAGGAGAGTCTGCATTTCGAGATTGAATCAAAAAATATTTATCTGTTTTTTCTGCTAGATCAATTAAATTGTGTACGATACGTTCCCCAATTCTAAAATCTGGTAATGAAAATAGGGAATCAAATGATGCGATTGCAGTGTAAGGGACTGTTGGTATAAAAGGTAGTCCAGTTTCAGTAATAAAAAGTATTGCATGATCTTCTTTTAAAAATTCTTTTATTATTTTCTTTCCATCAGATTCTTTTTTGACTGACTCTCGATCAATTTTAAAAAGTGGAGAGGCGGTGTATTTCTTTTTGACCATTTCACTGATCGTATCTATTCCAATGCCTAATGTTGTCAATTTCCAACCACCACAATTTTTACATGCTTCTAGTGCAGAACGTTTTTCCCCACAGTGATGACATAGGAAAAATCTGTCACCTGATTTTGGTTGATGTAAAACAACCGGCGCACTGCACTGCGTACACATTACAGTTTTTCCGCAGTCTCCACATAAGGTTTGAGGGGACAATCCACGTCGTGAACAAAAAATAACCATTCTCTCGTTTTTCTTTTTGGCGTAATCAATCATGGACCACATCTCTTCACTAATTAATTTAAAGCCATCCTTGATTTTGTGCTCCTTATCGTTCATGTCAATTACTATCGTTTGTGGTGCTTTCTCTACCCGAAAAACTGCTTGCGATACGTCTCCAATCAGTCCGTTATCACGTCTCGCGAGTGTTTCAATTCGAAGAAGGGTGTCTCCTAAAATAACACGTGCACCGATCATTGATCCATATTTTTCAATTACCAATCTCCAGTCAATGCG
>JAYUFM010000119.1:0-3914 GCA_043738715.1 bacterium
TTTACAAGATCCAAAGAACAAGCGAAACATTAATGGTGACGCTGCCCTTACAAAGGTTTTTGGTGGTAAGAAAATGGTTAACATGTTCGAAATGACAAAATTGGTTTCAAAACACCTTTCGTAATCAGTTCTAAATTTTCAGATAAAAAAACAAAAACCCTAATTGGTACTATCCGATTGGGGTTTTTGTTTTTATTAAAATGAAAAGGCCGAAGCGGGTGTAAATCGCTTCGGCCTCGAAATTCTGACAGTATTCTGAATCCTTACTCGATGTAGAATCTTTCAGGGTGTCTATGGATAAAGGGGAAATCAACAACCTTTTCGATCTCCCGCGTGACTCTTCCATGCCGGATGCAGGTTTTGCGATGTGCAATTTCGAAGAGCCTGAATGTTCTGTTGTACCAACTTAGGGTGGCGGTGTCCAATTCTGTTTCCAAGCTGACCGGGAGTTTTCCCAGGACCGCCTTCTGTGGTTGAAGTTTATACGCGTTCAAGTGCGAGACTGGATGTCCAACACGAAACGTATCAGTGATCAAGAGGTGAGTGTTACCAGGTGTGAACTTTATATCTGCTGGTGACAGAATCCTTGATATAACCTCGTTGACCACAACATCCATCGAAGGACGTCGCCCATCAACAATCAAATAGTCGAAGGCTCCTTCACTGATTTCGTCCTGGAGAACCGATATGTAAGGCTCGGCTTCATCAGGCCAAATCGAGTATAGATTGTCCTCCCCAGTGTTGACGTGTGAATGCCAGAGAACTGTTCTGACCCCGTCCATTAGTTCTGCAAACCTCCGGGTGCACTCTTCCTGAAAAACCCAGCCATGACCCCTTACCTCAGGTTCTAGGCCTACGGTTCTTTCTTCGACTTCCCACATAGGTTTTGCGCGACCGGAGCATAGGGGATTGCTGCCCACAACATAAAATGTGTTTTGATGCAGGACTCCTGTAAGGAAGCCTGAATACTCGACTGGCATTTTTGTGTCTTTTTCAAAATTGTCTACCAACCATGCAGGGATCACGAACTTCGTAACCCCGGCATCATTGAGCGTGAGCTCTTGCCATACGGGCGTTGAAGTTGCGTTGATTTTCATTTTTACTGTATTGTTTGGTTTATGTGTTTGTGTGAAGTTACTTTGCCTATTAAAACTATACCATTAATATATCAATAGGTCAAATCAATAGTATTGCAAAATACGTTGCGATATATAGTTTGTATAACTATTCGGTATCTTCTGAAACATTTAAAAAATATTCAGCAAAAAATAGATTATTTTTATTCTTTGTAAGTAATTTTTCTATTTGTGTGACCCCAGGAATTAATTTATTTTTTGGAATTTCTTCTATTGTAGACCAAAAACATTCACCCATGCCTTCAATATTTTTATTTAATTGCCTTTCGTCTTCTGTTGCTTCTCTATACTTTGAACCAGTGAAAACATGACACAGCATGTGACTGATCATTTCAGTGTCATCGTCCACTGTTATATACGCTTCACCTCTATGCTTTAGGCTAGCTACTAGACCTGTTTTTTCTAAAAGTTCTCTTTCCGCCGAGTCCTGCACACGTTCCTCTAGGTGTATTTTTCCATATGGAAATCCCACATAGTCCATGAAAGGCATTTTTTTTCTTTTGTACATCAAGTACTTACCTTTGTTTTTTAAAACGATAAGAGTCACAATTTTTGGTTGTATGCGAGTACTAAGTGTTAAAGTAGAAAGTCTATCGACATGCTGTTTACCTTTGGTTGTTAAAGTGTAGTAATCATTTTTTAATTCTATAAAGTCTTCTTTGACTAAATTTTTAAGATGGTATGAAAATAAGTTACCCTCAATTTCCTTTGGTTTTAATGTCGAGTATTTTGCCTTTTTTGCAAACATTAGTTTTTTCAGGATTTGATTTTGGATTGTATGCATAAATTTAAATTCAGATTATTTTGTCCAATTTGGCTTGTGTGCGTCAATAATATCATGTTTTAAAAGCTTGTTGAGTCAAATCAATTTGACTAGATATTGAATATATTGCATGAGAAGCTGTTTGTAGAACAGAACTTCAAAACTTAATCAACCAAGCCAACCAATCCTACATCTATGAAAATCCAAACAACTCTCTCTTCAAACATCACTTCTGGTCCCGATATCACAAAGATTGCTATCACCGGAGGTCCTTGCAGTGGAAAAACCACAGGTCTGTCCAAGATTGTCCAGCAGTTGAAAGACAAGGGCTACAAGGTCCTAGTCTCTCCAGAATCAGCCACCAAACTGATTGATGCTGGCGCATATCCTTGGGAAATTAGTCCGGCCGTTTTTCAGAGACAGATTCTTCTCGACACTTTGATGCAAGAAGATCGTCTTGTTGAGGCGGCTATCGCATATCGAAATATGGGTCACAAGGTTGTGATTCTCTGCGACCGCGGTGCGATGGACGGACAGGCTTATGTCAGTGAAAAAGAATTCGAAGGCTATGTCACTGACCTCGGATTAACTATTCATGACATCTGCAACATTCGCTACCATGCAGTTATGCATATGCGAACTGCTGCCTTAGGCGCAGAAGAGTTCTACACACTTGCGAATAATACTGCTCGCAAAGAGACTGCAGAGGAGGCAAGAGCGCTCGATCAAAGGACTCTTGAAGCCTGGCAACGTCATCACCACACTAGGGTGATCGATAACAGCACAGGTTTTGACGACAAGATCTCTCGATTGCTTGCAGAGGTTTGTACGGTCATCGGAGACCCGTTGCCAATCGAGAAGGAAGAAAAGTTCCTGATTGAACCTCTTGATCCTGTGACGATACCCGTTCGCGTCACCGTGAGCACTATCACTCAGGATTATCTACTGCCGGCGAACAAGCCCTGTCGCAGATCTCCCTGTCGGTCTTGCAAGAAACCCTGTTTTAAACCTCGACTTCCAGGCGAGGGAAAGATTTCAGACAAGCAGGCGTGCGAAGTTGAAGGTCAGAGGAGAGTGAGATCAAGAACGGATACTTCCGGTACCTCGTATTTTTACACGGTCAAGAAACATATTCGTCGAGGCGAACGTTTGGAAATCGAACGAATGATTAGTCGAAGAGAGTATGAGGAACTCCTCGAAATCAGAGACCCGGCAACTCGTACGATTGTAAAAAAGCGTTACTGCTTTTTTTACGAGAATCAACCAATTGAAATCGATTTATTCGAAAACCTTGAAGGACATGAAAATCTTGCCCTTATGGAAATCGAACAGACCGATCAACAACAGGAATTGGTTCTACCACCGTTTGTGAAAGTCTTGAGGAATGTCACTGGGGACGAGAGATTCTCAAACCGAGCCCTGGCTGTTGTAGTGTAGGAAATTTTGGGTCTAGATCAAGCCCGCTCAATGTAGCCAAAAGGGAACATTGAGCGGGTCTTTCGTTTGATAAATAAAATTAGTCTTTTCAAGCAACATCCTGCAAAGGGTATATACTGTAGATATGAAAAAAACCTTAGGACTTCATGCAGGAATTTGGATAATAATAGTAATAATTATTATCACTACTATTATGTATTTCACAAAACAAAATAATAATATTCAACCTGTACCAGTTGCAACTAATGGTGTTCCATCTATAGTCGTTCCTTCAGATTACAAAATAGACAGCAGCTATATATACCAAGCTCTCGGCCCTGGAAAAGATATTTTAGGTACAAAATTTACTATTCCAGATTCGATAGCAACGGGTACAAATTTATCCAACGACTCATATATTAGTTTAGAGCAAATACCACTTTCAAATTCAACAACTACGACTAGTTCTGAATTACAAAAATGTTCTGCAAGTCTTTTCCTCAACCCAGGTGTAAAACCTACCAGTGTAGTTGATTCTGGGATTACTTACTCTTTTGCATCATCTAGTGATGCTGGAGCAGGAAATCGCTATGATGAGA
>JAYUFM010000120.1:0-3905 GCA_043738715.1 bacterium
GCACCATTAGTTGCTACTGGTATTGAAGACAAAGCAGCCCTAGACACAGGACGTGTGATTGTTGCACCGGACGACGCTACTGTTGGTCTCTGGTGGAAAGCAGTAAATTGGTTAGTTCGACTAAACTGTCCAAGCTTGTAAGTAATTTCTTTTCCTTTCGATGTCTTAATAACAATTTTCATCGCATCAACATATGTAACAGTAGCGTCGTCCGGTGCAACAATCACACGTCCTGTGTCTAGGGCTGCTTTGTCTTCAATACCAGTAGCAACTAATGGTGCTTCTGGAACGATACAAGGAGTAGCCTGTTTCTGCATGTTTGAACCCATCAATGCTCGGTTCGCATCATCATGGTTCAAGAATGGAATCATAGATGTTGAAACAGAGAAAGCCTGTTCAGTGGCAACGTCGATATAATTAACTTCATCGCGCTTCACAATTACTGGCTGACCTTTTTGTCTAACCTCTAATGTTTCAGGAATAATTTTTCCTGTTTTTTCATCGTAATCTGTAGCAGCATGAGCAATATATTTCTGCTCTTCTTCTAGAGCGTTCAAGTATTCGATTTCTCGAGTGATCTTTCCGTTTTTAACAACAGCGTATGGTGTTTCGATCAAACCGAAATTATTGATTCGAGCATAAGTAGATAATTGCAATACAAGACCAATGTTTTGACCTTCTGGTGTGTGAATTGGACAAATTCTACCGTAGTGAGATGGGTGCACGTTACGCACATCTGTCCCTGCTCTTTCTCTAGTCAAACCACCGGGACCAAGGGCAGAAACTCGTCTAAGGTGTTCCAATTCTGCAAGGATGTTTTCCTGTGACATGAACTGTGACAACTGGTTAGTTGTGAAAAATTCCTTGATTCGTGCCTGTAGTGGACGAGGTGAAATCAACTGAATCGGCATAGTTGTAGAAGTGTCGATAGTCGACATTCTGTTCATAATATTTCGTTTGATCTGTGTAAGACCGAAACGGATTTTCTGTTGCAAAAGTTCTCCAACATATCTAACACGTCGTGAAGCCAAGTGGTCCACGTCGTCTTTTAATGCATCTGGTTTTTGGTTCAATTCTACAATGTGGTTGACGATGGTTACGATGTCATCCAATTTCAAACTCATAACTGCAAGAGCCTTCTCATCCATTGATTTATCAAATCGCATGTTGAAACGGAATCGTCCAACTTTTGACAAATCATATCTTTCAGCACTCAATAGGTTATCAATGTGTTCACGAGCATTTTCAGGCGTAGCCAAATCTCCATCACGTAGTCGGCGATAGATTTCAACATAAGATTCATCAACTGTTTTTGCATGATCTTTTGCAAATGAAGCATCAATTAAAGGAAGGACGTCTGCTCGGTCTTTGAATAGAGAACGAATAGTTGCATCATCCTTTGCTCCTAGGACTCGGAGAAGGGATGTAACAGGGAATTTTCGCTTTCTATCAATTCGAACATAGATTGCACCATCGTGTTCACTATCAAGTTCAATCCACGCACCTCTTGAAGGAATAATTTTTGCTCCGAAATGATTCTTTCCTTTCAATTCTTGAGAAGTGAAAAACACACCGAATGATCGGGCAAGCTGTGGCACGATCAAACGTTCATTACCGTTAATGATGAATGTTCCGTGATCTGTCATCAATGGAATATCTGCCATCAAGACTTCTTGTTCTTTTGTTGTACCTAGGATTTTGTTCTTTAGTCGAACATTTACCTTGATTGTTGTTTCGTAGTCTTCCTTTCTGTCCTTTGCAGTCCATTCATCTGCTTTTGGTTTGTCCAGTTTGAAATCGAGGAAATCTAATTCGAATTTCTTTTCAGAAAAATCTTTGATTGAAGAGAATTCATTAAAAACTTCTTGAATACCTTCTTCTAGTAACCATTTATAAGAGTTAAGTTGCGGTTCTACCAAGTTTGGGAGCGGTGCCAGAGGTTCTCGGAATCTTGAAAAATATTTTTTCTGTCTCATCATAAAATAAAGCGTGTTTTATCCCACCTAAAACGAATAATAATTCCCTAAAATCACAATTGATTTTAATTTCAATAACTCACACTTTTTACAATAATATTTTAAATTTTTCTGAATTCTTTATTAAAACAAGCGACAAAAATATACGAACACTAAGAGTGCAGTGACTTTGTTAATTAATAATTAAACAAAGACGCAACGCACATTACGTGCTTAATATTTTTCTAATTTGTTTTAATAAGGTTAACCGAATTCAAGATCGAAATAGTACTAATGTTAAAAAGTGAGAGTGTTCCGCGAAGAGTCGTCCATTACTCAATCGTCCTACGCAGAGTCATATAATAGCCCATATCAGAGCCCTCGTCAATTGTGAATAACTTCATTGACATAGCACCTTGGGTCGACTACCTAAAGTTATCCCCAGGCCGAAGTTTTCCCTTTACTTTTGACCTATTTTTTGCTGGCTTTTGAGTCAATTGGGGAAGTTCCTAAAACTGCCCCACCTGGTTTCTGAATTCTAAATTTATCAATTTTGTCATGATGCCCTGATGTCAAAATTTCAGGCACCGAATAATCCTTGTCCTTATAAGAGAATACGGCTGGTCTAGTGTAAACATCACTTGATGATGGTCTGGATTCTTCAAGACTAGCAATATTGCCAAGCACACCTTGAACATGGCGAGAGATCCCATCAATCATAACCATTGCAGGTAATTCCCCTCCTGTTAACACAAATGGACCAATGGATATGTCTTTTATATTCTTGAACACCTTTTTAACCCGGGCATCAATACCCTCATAGCGTCCGCATATTATAACTATGTCCGATATGTCCTTTACTGTTTTACTAGCAAATGCATTATCAAACTGTTCTCCGGATGGACTGGTATTTAAAATCAATATTTTCTTAAAACCTTTAGATTTTTTTGCATTACGAATAGAGTTATCCACAGCCTTGATTATTGGCAGGGCTTGAATAACCATTCCGGGACCACCCCCATAGGGTTTGTCATCTACACGTAAATACGGCTTGTCTTTTCCTTTTTGTGAAGCGGTTGGTTTAACAAAATCTCTTGGATTATAAAATTTAAATTTTATAATTTTATTTACTTGAGCGCGCGCCAAAATAGATTCATTTAAATATGAAGAAAAAGTATCCGGAAATAATGTAATCAGATGAAAACATAAATTCCCTTTTGGCTCTGTTTTTTTTACAAACTTTTTTACTGATTTATTTTTGGATGAATTTTGAATCATTTGTTTTGTGAATATACAATATTTTTGTTGTTATGTAAATACAACAAAAAAATATAGAAAAAATAATATATAAAATGAAACACCGCCCCCCAAATTTCTTTGAAGAGCGGTGCGACAGTTTTTCAACCCATCAGTGTTCGATGATCTTGGCGTCGAGTTCAACCCAGCCTTCAATTTCTTCGAGTGCCAAGCGGACATCATGAGAGTCTGGTGACTGTTCGAAACTGACTGCGAATTGCAACCTGTCACCCTCAAGGTTAACAGCGTTGATGCCTGTTAGGTTGATTTCACGTCGAGTGAAGACTTCTAGAACTCGACCGAGCAGTCCTGGCCGACTTTCACGCGAAGCAAATTCTAACGTGACTGAATTACTTCCATAGAGAGTAGATAGAACTGCCAGAATCCTCACAAACAATTCGTTGGCCTCCTTGGTCACCTGTTCTCCGAAATGCCCCCTGGCCTCTGTGAATAACCTTTGAAATGCTGCGTGATCTTTTTTGCGGATTATATCCAAGAGCTCACCCTCTATCCTCATTCGACTCTCGAGCATCGCTACGGTCTCTGGGTTTTCCATTACGATTGATGAGTACAAGACAGAGTTCTGGCTCACAAGCCTTCCCATTAGCGAAAACAAGATGCGATAGAAGGGACTTGTGAAAGCAAGGCTCTCGC
>JAYUFM010000121.1:0-10787 GCA_043738715.1 bacterium
GTTCTTCCCGGCTGCTGGGCATTGTCAAAACATTCACCAACGACCGGCACTTTCGCGCCGCCGGATTTGAAACGCTGTTTTGAAAATTGCGAAATGAAACCAGCCGCCCGCGCGAGTTTTTATTTTTACAACACCAAGGCCGAGGTGGACGTGTTTGTGGAAGTGGTGAAGGAGATTCAGAAATTTTTTGGGCAGTAAATGGGCGCATCTTGACGCTCAACCAGAAAGCCCCCGGAGCGCGGCTGTCCCAGCCGCAGCACGCCGGATCGCCAGCCGACGTGCCCGACAATTCGGGTGGTCCTGTGGCTGTTGTTTATGCCGTGCGGAAGGGGAGTTCTTGCAGAGGCTACACCGTTCAAGAAACGGTGGCTAAATAACGGTTGAGCCAATGCTCAAGCTCATTTCTACACGCTGTTATTCCCGCACTGTCTTCAACCCCGTGCGGATGACGCGCTCGATGAGTTGCGGATAAGTCAGGCCGGACTTGAGTGCGGATTGCGCGAAGTCCTCATCGGCGGCGAGGATGGGATTTGGATTGGCTTCGATGAAATAAATCTCGTTGGCCGGCGTCACGCGCAGGTCCACACGCGCGTAGCCGTCAATGGTCAGCAGCCGGTAGATGCGTTTGCAGGTCTGGACGATGTCTTTGGCGAGCGCGGGGTCGAGGCCTTCGGCGAACTGGTTTTGCAGGCCCCAGCGCTTCCGATATTCCTCGTCCCACTTGGCGCGGTAGGTCGCGATCTTCGGTTCGTCGGGCGGGACTTCCTTGAAGATCATTTCCCGGATGGGAAAAACATCGAGCCGGTGATTGCCCAGCAGGCTCACATAAAATTCGCGCCCGGCGATGTATTCCTCGGCGATGACGTCGTTGTTGTGTTTCTCGTGGATGAACTGGAACCAAATCCAAGAAGTTTCCAAGGGGACCAAAGAATCCTTCCTGAATGATTTTGCTTATAAGCAAGAAAAAGCACTTGATGACCCTAAGGTGCTTGCAGCTATGGTCTTTTTACAAGATTATAATTTTGGCAAGATTCCTCACAGTTCAGAAAACGATAAAAAATATCAAGAGTATAGAAAAGTTGTTGGTGATTTTTATAATAAATAATATGAAAAAAGTGGTAATTATTATTCTAGTCGTATCATTAGATTATTTGCGAAATCATATCAGTAGAATTCGATGTAATAACATTCATCAAGAATATGAAGGGTCCCCATTACTTAATCGTAAATTATCCGAGAATAATTGTTACAATGCACTCTAAATGTTTAAAAAATATTTAAAAATTTATATATTTTTGATTGGTATGGTTTTGATACCTACTAAGCTGGTTTTTGCTGACCAGGGCTCTTTCCCTGTCGGTGACGATACAGAATCAATTAATAATTATAAAAATATTTTCGAAGTGGATGCAGATGGGAATGTTAATACTAATGAAGACATTCTATATAACTTTACTCAAGGCGCTTTTAACAAACATGGACTCGAAAGAATTTTACTTAAAGCAAATTCCTCTGATTCAAATATTTTAATTGACTACACTGACTTCTCGATTGTCGATGAAAATGGAAATGAATATCAGCACTCTAAATATAGAGATGATAATGAAGCGTTAATTTATCGTATTGGTGACCCGACAGAAACAGTTCAAGGTATTAAAGATTATGTTTTAAGCTATAAAACCAAAAATAATTTTGTTTTTTCCAAAGATACAGATTTGCTTGATATCAGTGTCATTGGTTTCCAATGGAAGATTCCAATTAATGACTTGTCTACTAAAATTATCCTTCCAAACAAAGTTGATCCATCTCAGGTTAAAATAACATGTGGTACTAAATTTGATCAGGAAGATTGTTCCGGTGTTAATGCTGTTTTTACAGATGAGGCAGGTAAGACAAATATTAACCTTAAATATAACAAATCTATTTTGTCATTAAAGCCGGGCTTTGGAGTAGATGTTTTAATCAAATTTCCAAGGGGTACATTTTCATTCGAACCTTCAGTGTTTGATATGCAAAAGAAAGAGATAATAAATTTGGGGATCTCATTGATACCACTTCTATCTGTTCTATTTGTTCTCTTATTTATTCGTAAAAGGTTGAAACGGTATATTCGCTCTTACAAATATCAAAAGTCACATCCAATTGTATCAACTGACGATATCAAAAACTATACACCGCTAACGGCTGCTTTTCTAAGCCAGGATAATGATAAGGTTTTTGAAAAAATTAGTGCCGAGATTGTTTACTTAGTAAACAAAGGTTATTTGGAAATCACTGGAAAAGATGAAGATTTGAAATTTAACCCAATAGGTAAAGAGGTAGGTGACTTGGAAATGTATCAAATAAAGTTGCTTGATGCATTGAAAAATAAAACTAGGAAAGATTTAGAGAAGGACTTTTATCTTTCAGGTCAAGAAATCATTAAAGAAGCAGAAAAGAATATTTTGGAAATGGGATATTTAAATTCCAATTCAATAAATAAAAAAATCTTTAAAACGGAAGAAGAGGATTTTTTTAATGATAAAAATAGCGCCAAAAATTTCCCAATCGTCTTTATTTGGCTATTTTTAGCAATTAATCCAGGGTTATTTATTTTCTTTTTAGGGGAGTTAGCCTTTCATGGTGGTTGGAGGATTGGGCTAGCATGGTCTCTGTTTTGCATTATGTGGATGTTTATATCTATATTTAGTAGAGATAAGGGTAGTCTAGATCTTTCAGACGAGGGATTGTTGGCTCGTAATAATATCCTAGGTTTGAAAAAATATATTGGAGAATTGAATAATTCGGAAAAAAATAATCTAGATGATGTTAACTTGAAGGATAAAAATATTTCAGAAGTAGAAAAATTATTACCGTTTGCCATAGTTTTTGGGTTGGAGAATAAATTTATTAAAACCTTTGAATTTTTGTCTTATGGGAAAGTGGCGGACTTATCTAAAAATGATAATAGATTTAATTCTCTGCACAGCAGTTTCTTGGCAAGTACATTGATGGTCAGCTCGTCGAGAACCTCATACGAGTCTTCTCATACGTTTTCAGGCTTCGGTGGGGGTTCATCAGGTGGTGGCGGATCATCATCAAGTTGGGGCAGTAGTAGCAGCAGTAGCGGATCTTCATCATCGTCGGGTTCATCAGGTGGGGGTGGTAGTTGGTAAAATATAGTGATAAAATTGATAGGTCATTAATTAAATCTTTTATAAAAATCAAATAATCTTAAAAATGGAACCAAATCAAAATATAGAACCAAATATGCCATCACAAGAACCACAGCCGATTCAAAATCCACAACCACAACCAGTATTTAAACCTGAACCGATAAATCAACCTGCTCCAACCGTTGTGCAACCTATGTCGGCACCAATACAATCACCTATAACGTCTGTGCCACCTCAGGTGGGCGGGCAAGGCTCTAAGAGTCACGGCTTATTATGGTCAATAATTATTTTGGTACTTATTTTGATTTCCGGTGGAGCATATTATTTTTACTATACAAGTCACCAACTTCTTTATTCAAACAGTGAACAGAAATCTATTAAAACCCTCTCACTAACCGAACTTTTAAAAGTGGAAAAAGTTGCAACCCCAGCCGAAGAAAAAAATTATGATGAATATTTATCTAGAAAAGTTGATGCTGAAAAAATAAATTCAGATCCTACCAATCCCTATGTTCAAAGTGGTAATGTTGCAGTACAGGCAGGAGAATACGGTGACATTACTGTTGCTTTTTCTCCAATCCCAAACACTAATCTTGAAAATAAAAATGTATTTGTAAATTTTTCATCAGTAAAAGATTCTGATGGGGTGGAAATGTTTGATGCCGAGTCTGCTTTCGAAACAGATTCATTCTTTACAGATGCCACACCAGATCTACATAGCGATCCAGTACCTTATATGACTGTAAAAAGAGCACCGCATCTTACTGGTGGACAGGATAATTCTAGTTCCGATATTGCATACGTGAAAGGTGAAGTTGAATTTAAATTGCCAATTGGAATAAGTAGTAGCAAATTAACTGTTGCAAACCTCAGTAAGGCGGCTGCCACAGCAAATGGTACAACTACTTTAACTAAACTTACAAAGGGCACAGCTGAATTTAATTACGATGGTTTTCAAGATAAATTAATTTCTGTTTCCGGATACGATGTAAACAATAAACCTTTAGATTGCTCAGTCTCTTCATCTGGAGCGACGAAGGGTTATTCAGTAACGACCTATGTAGTAGACTGTCACGATTCAGTAAATGATCCAGTTATTTCTTATATAACTGTATCGGATGCATCTGCAGTCATTGATAAAAAAGTTCCTTTTGAAGCAGATTTTAATAAAGGTGATTCAGTGGCCACAACGTCAGTAAACACATCTGCAACCACAAGTGTTAATGGATCAGCTCAAGCTACAAAACCAACAAATACAACTAATAATTCATCAGTTATATCTGGAACAGGTGCTGTATCAGAATCTGACAAAGCTCTTATTGTTGAGGCTAAAGTAAAAATGTTTGAAGTGTTCACTTCTAAAGATGTAAGTAAAATAAGATCGTATATTAAGGATGCTTCTGTTGCTGCGAATGATCAGGCACAAATCGCTAGTCTTGATAAGATGTCAGATAAGGAAGTGTTAAGTATGGCTGACTTTCTGTCTAAAATTGCTTTCGGGGGTATGAACACTGCAGTTGATGTTAGAAATGCACTCAATGCTAAGACTGTTTCTTGGAGCAGGGATATTAAAAATGGAAAAGAACACGTTATTATTTCGTTTCCACAGCAAAAAGACGGATCAAAGACTACATTAGATGCTGGTAAAATTGGTGGAGTTTGGTACTAATTTATACAAACCATATATTATTCTTAATTCAGGGGATGATTTAGATCGAAAGTTTTCGTACGGGGTGTTATAATCTAAACATGAATCATCATGGTGCTGTACATTTTGTAGTACATAAGATAAACGCCAAGAATCACCCTTCGTCTATTGCGCAGATTCTCGGGACTATGGGGTATAAACATCAGCAAATTTCTGATATTTTTATCGAAGCAGGGAAATCAATTGGCACGCTTCAACAAGAATTAATTGCAGTAAATGATTTTCTCCCACCGTTAAGCGAAGATTTAGGAAAATATTTTAGAGAAGGTAATTTAAAAATTTTTCAAACCACTATTATAGAATATGTAATTCCACAGAATGATGCATTATCGCTAAATAGTTTTGAAATTAAGAATTTTGTATCTCCGGAATTAATTTTAAGTCCAAACAACCAAAATCTGGATTTATCTACCTATCCCGCACCCTTACCTATTGATTTCAAAAAACGTCCAAGAAGGGTTACCAGACATTCTTTTATGTTCAGGCTTTTCTACTCAGTTTCAGTAGCAGTTCTTGGAATTATTATCGGATATATTGCTGTCAAGCTTTTAGATCCTAAACATATATTTACAAATCAATTAACATTGAATTATTGGCAGAATAGAATATATTCACCAGCGTTTATTGTTATGGCTTTGATGATGTCTGTATTTGCGTTATATATCTTTCACCTTTTTGCTAGGCGCTTACACGATGCGGGTATGAATCAATGGTTGACCTTATTATTGTTAACGCCAATACTCGCCTTTATTGTTCCACTCGCAGACTCAGACAAATTGCTATTGTTGGGACTTTCGATTATTCCCTGTGGGTCTGTATTTTTAATCTCTGCACTTATTCCTTCACATCCGTATGAAGCATAATACAGTTCATTATTACTTTGCTATGAAATATAAAAGGGGTATAATGTAAACATGAATACATTAGTCCATGCAGATATTTTCTTTTTTATAACCACATGTTCAGTTGTTATTATTTCTATAATATTGGCGATAGCGCTTGTGTATGCTGTTATGGTTGCAAAAAACATTCATTATGTTGTGACGAAAATAAAAGAGGAAAGTGACCACATTTCTGAAGATATTGCACATGCAAGAATGAAAATAAAAGAGCAGGGGGCAAAGATTACAACCTTGATGGCGTTTTTTAAGAACATGGCAAGTTTTAGATCTGCAAAGGTAGCCAAAGACTACGTAAGGAATTCCAAAAAAACTTCGTCAAATTCAAAAAAGACAAATGAAAAAGAGGCTAGTGATGAAAGCTGAGGAGAGCGTAACCATTTGCAATAGTCTTCGGCTATATAACCGTGGTTAGCTTAAAAATTATTAATTAATATAATAAATAAAATCATGAATTCAAAAGTAAAAACCGCTGGTATTATTGGTGCTTTAACTGCGGCTGCATTGGGTGCTTATTTCTATGCAAAGACACCAAAAGGAAAGAAGCAAATTGCAAAAACTAAGGCTGAGGCAGCTGCCTGGGCAAATGGTGCAAAACGTGATATTTTGAGGCACGTCAAAGAGTTAAAAGCTGTTAACCAAAAGACCTATCATACAGTGGTGGATGCTGTATTAAAGAAATACAAAACGGCTAAAAAACTAGCACCAAAAGAGATAGCTGTGGTTTCAAAGGAACTTAAAAAACATTGGACTAATGCAAAAAAAGAAATCAGTAAAATCAAAAACGACATCGTGGGGTAAGGTTGGTGAATGGTATGACGACTACGTAGAAAATCCAGAATCATATCAAGCTAAAGTTATAGAACCAAACCTTGTTCGTATTTTGGGTGATATAAATCAAAAGAATGTTTTAGACATTGGCTGTGGCCAAGGTTATTTTTCTCGTTTACTTGCTGAAATGGGTGCGAATGTAACTGGACTAGATATCAGTCCAGAATTGATAGAAAAAGCCAAGGAACGCTCACAGGTGTTTCCGAAAAATAACCCGATTAAGTATATTGTTTCTCCTGCAGATGATTTGTCGTCTGTTAACGAAAAGTCACAGGATATTGTGATTTCCGTCCTGGCAATGCAAAATATCAAAGAATTGGATAAGGTTTTTTCAGAAATAAAAAGAGTCATTAAAATTAATGGAAGATTTATTTTTGTTTTAAATCATCCAGCATTCCGTGTTCCACAGGATTCTGATTGGTATTTCGATGAGGCTTCAAAAAAACAAGGTAGAGTAGTAACTCGTTATTTATCAGAAGCGACCGTTAAAATTGATATGCATCCTGGCAGTCAACAAAAAACTTTCACCTATTCATTTCACCGACCACTTCAGATTTTTGTTAAATGGCTGTCTAAAAACAACATGGCGGTAACCCGTCTGGAAGAGTGGATTTCACATAAAAGCAGTGCTGAGGGACCAAGAAAGGTATCTGAGGACAAGGCAAGGAAAGAGGTGCCTTTATTTATGTGTATTGAGGCCAGAATGCTAGCCTAGTTTCATTTTCTAAGCGCCAGGCGATCCAATTCAAGAAGCTCTGGCTACAGAGTGTATAATATCGTACAATGGTACTGCAAAACTATGAGCATATTTAGAGGTATTTTCATATTAGTGGTCTTCTTTATAGGCCTATATATATTAAGGGATAATTCAAGTCCTACTGGTTCTGTTGTTCAGTCTGGCTATGTAAATCCATTTGTTAAGTTTTTTAATGACATCGAGTCATCGGTTGAGAATTTGCCAGGTCTTTTAAAGAACGATAATCCACAGAATTTTAATATGTTGGGTTCAGGTGTTCAAAATATTGATTTACCAAAAGAAAACAATATGACTTCTGGCACATCGAGCAATTCCACAACGGATAGTTCTTCTAGAGGTTCAATAAATAATAACCAAAGTTCAACCAGCACGGGAACAGTTGAGGCTGCGAACATTAACGTAACGCACAAACCTGTAATTGTTATTAAAAATCCAGTTAAAAAGAAGGTTGTAGTAAATAATTCAACATCAAGTGTTTCAAATTTAAATCAGAATACTGTCTCAATCCCAGATAGTGGTGATACGAGTTCAGAACTATCTCTAGAAGGGGTTTTTAAGTACACCAATATTGAAAGGCAGAAGGGTGGATTAAAACCCCTCGTTATTAATCAATCCCTTTCAGCCTCAGCTGTTGATAAACTTCAGGATATTCTTCAGAATCAATATTTCGAACACATTTCACCATCAGGAGTAGGTGTCTCTGACTTAGCAAAAAAGGAGGGTTACAATTACGTAGTCATAGGTGAAAACCTTGCCTTGGGTACTTTTGGATCGAATAAGGCCTTATTAGCTGCCTGGATGGCAAGTCCTGGTCACAGGGCTAATATAATGGATCCTAGGTATCAGGATATAGGAATCGCGGTAGGAAGGGGTATGTTTCAAGGTTCTATGCAATGGGTAGCAGTACAGCATTTTGGTAAGCCAATTTCTGCATGTGTTAGTTTGAATCCAAACCTAAAAGTAACAATCGATTCTAATCATGCGTACCTTATAGAATTAGAGAAAAAAATAGTCGCATTGAAAAATCAGATTGATACACTAACCGGTTCAGCGTATCGAGAAAAAGCTGAAGAATACAATGATTCAGTAAAAGATTACAATGTCAGATTAATGAGTCTACAGAGTGATGTCGCCAAATACAACAGTATTGCCACTGAATTTAATGCTTGCATTGGTACTGCTCCAGCAAAGTAATTTTCGATAGTTTTTTAAAATCAGATAAAGCAAGTTTTTTATTTTTTTGATTCTGATATCAAATCACCATCTTTCAATTTAAAAGTTTTAATTATTTCATCTATTACTGCCTTAGATGAAAAACCTGAAATATCACTAGGGTATATTTCTATTGTTACTTCAAAACTTGGACTTTGAAATATTACCTTTTTAGTGGGCTGGTTTGTATTATTGTAAACCACACCCATAGGGTTATTTTCACCCATGAGACTTTTACGTGCTTTGTATATTTTTGTAATTTGTATCTCAGGTGTTGGCCCGCTCCAAATCATTGATGGTTTTGGATAGTAAACAATAGTGCTTCTCAAAAGTTCGTCAGGTGTGGGGGATTTTATGTATTGGATCTGGACTTGACCAGAAATCCAATTTTCAAATTCCGGATATGAAAATGTAAAACTATCGTCATTGCTGGTAAAGTCTTTCGTAACCGTTGCTTTTGATGTTGTAGATGAATCGGGTTTGTCATCTAAAGAAGGGTTTTTTGTCAGCACAAACTTCGCTTGGTTACCAGTTATACCAAGTAACTGCAAAGTGTATGTTTCGTTGGTTATTTCAAATTCTTGAGTGTCATTGTTGTTGTGAAAATGTAAGTTGGCCTCGACAACAGGTTCTATGTTTTTACCGTCTCTTCCTACAGTTGGAATAGCCCCATAGTATTGAATATCGATTTTGTAAGAGGTTACTGGAAATTGTTCAATTCCAGTAACTGGGTTTCTCGAGAATGGAAGTGTTGTAGAGGACAGTTTAAAAGAAGCATTTTGATAGAAAATCGGATCACTATTTTCTGAAATGGTAAAAGGTTTGAGTAATTCAACCCTTCCGTTAGTATCTTGGGGTTTTATTTTAGCAGAATCATTCAACCTACTTGAAAGGCTGTAAACAATAAAAATGAGTATTAGTAAAATTATTATTGAAGATATTATTTTCATGCTTTTAATTATAACATTGCCGTAAAAATAGGGTATGCTATTGCAACTAGTACTTAAAACACAAAATACCTTTACTGTTTCAATTCAAAGGTATAACGAAGACCTCCTAAAAAGACTATTAACCCCATAATCAAAAACACATATTGTGCGCCAAAATAACAAATGACAAGGTATGACATTGCCGGTATTACTAAATATGGAAGTGATCTTGTCATTCTAAATATACTAACGTAAGAAGCATTTTCCGAACGGATATGCCTGAAAAAGTAGTTCTCACTTGATACTTCAACAAAACTTGCTCCTACTCGAGAAATAAACAGAAGAGCCGTCCAAAGAATAAAGTTTTTTTCCACAACAAAAGACATCAATATTGTAGCAATAGACATAATGAGAAATCCTGTAACAAGTACCTGTTTTTCATCGTGGTTCCTGTCTTCTATGCTTCCTAATGGAATTTGAAACAAAATAAAAGGCAAAAGCATAATACTGAACATTGTTCCAATTTCAGGCCATGTAAATCCAATAGTGTTATTAAGATAAATTGGCATGTAAATTACCATAACTGCATAAAAAAAATGTAAAATTAAATTGTCTTTAAATATGTTTGAAAGATTAACGTTTGAAAAGAAAGATTTTAATGAGTCAGTTAGAGATGCAGGAGTGTATTCTGGATCTTCAAACTTTTTGAAATTCATAATCATTATAATGATAAAAGGAATCAAAAATATTGCCGAAATAAAATATATCTTCCAGTATTCTGGTTTTAGTAAAATTATACCAACTATTACTGGAGCAATGACTGGGGGTATATTCATCATTGTTAAATAGGTACCGCGGATACTTCCTATGTTTGCTGCAGTCGAAAATTTCTCTAGGAAGATGTCCAAGGTGTATAGCAGGACTGGGGAAAGGGCTTGATGTAATACAAACAGAGTCACAACCACCCAAGGTATACCTATCGACCCGATCCCTAGTAGGATGACAATTTCAAGTAAACTTAGATAAAGTGTTAATTTGAAATTTCCATATTTCCGAAGGATTCGCGAGGTATTCATGAAAAGTGCAATATTTAATACTGCACCTATTGCAAAAAACGTGGCAACATATCTTTGCCCAACCACTGTCTCTATGAAGGAAGAGTTTATAAAGTAAACAAAGAAAAAGTTGAATGCCAAAAGAAGAGAAGATACAAATATCAGAACAAAATTTTTAGCATGTTTTAACTCACGCGCAATAGTTTCCATACAATTGAATATATTCTAACATAAAAATAGT
>JAYUFM010000122.1:0-3886 GCA_043738715.1 bacterium
CTTTAATCATAACCTCTTCCCCACTGTGAGCCTTTAAATCCCTAATAAATACACGTTTTTTCATGTTGATTAGTTTAACAAAAATATCCTTGTTTTAAAAGGGATTAATGGCAATTTTGAATATTTTTATTTATTTGACATAGCATATATCTAGTGGTATTATTTTACCGCTGATCTTTCAACAACACACCGACCAAACCAACCTGAAAGGAACACTTACATGAACCAAGAAACTCAACAAATGGCCAAGTTTCTCTTGAGCCAACACGGAATCAAAAATGGGCAGATTGTGCCTCTTGCAACCATTCAAAGACTTTTTCGCGACTTGAGCCTGCTCCTCGGCTACTACCAACTCGAGCAGATTCCCTGGTATGAATATGATGCCAATTCAGAATGGGCATCTCGTGAAGCCAGGAAGGCAAAAAATATTGCTGCGGGCAAAGCACACATGGATCTTTTTGCTGAGGCAAATAAAATCGCCATCGAGAAACAAATCGCAGAAGGAATCCCGACGGCTGACCTTCACTCATCGGAATTGGCAAAGGCATTATACCTATGGACTGTCATGCACTCGATGAGTGTTCGCAAAACACTCACAATTATGGAGACGACGCTGGGAATCCCTGCCTACAATGGTTTGAATACGACCCTTCCGATTCGTGCCTCATACTACAATATGGCAATGGGCGGCATGGATTGCAGTCTGAATGTACATGTCAATTTCGTACGGACGGTTTGGAGCGGACATGATGATGTGGAGAAACGTCTTGTACTCGCACACATTGTTGAGGACAAGACGGCTAGCAGAGAACCGGCAGGCACTCTTCAAGCTGAATTCGACATCGTCTCCGCCCTCGAGTGGACCGTTCAAAGCCTCAAGGTCGGCTAGTGGAAACACCGACCCAAGCATCTCACACCCCCGTACTGACAATACGGGGGTTCGCTTTTTTATTTTTTTTATTGCAGACACAAAAAAACCGCATCTTTCAGCGGCTTTCTTTTCCATGACCATCAAAGTGGTCCCACGCTTAGTAGAAAAATCTACAAATTATTTTCCGCAAGGAACTAAGGATGAAATGGCACTACGAAGTCCTTTGCCATCATGGCAGTCTGGACACCACCAAGGTGACCTGAACAACACGAGGTGACTTTACCGACGAACATTCCGTCACCAAAGAGAAGTCCGATCTCGCCCAACAAGTCTTGAAGTCGGTGCAGGATTATTTGGTCCAAAAGGTCGTCTTTGTCATCCAAATCTTGGATCCAATTAATGTGATCCATATGGGGCCACCACCATTGATTGGTCAGTGCAACCCAGTAAAGCCATTTTGGATAACCGAGTGTCCGAGCATTGAAAGCCTTTTCCAGCACTTTCATATCAGGCAAAACGAAGGTTTGCGTCTTCGCTCCGATTTCCGGAAAATTGACATGGATTTCCACCGTGAGGCGTCCATCTGTTGATGGCTCGATGCAAAAGTAACGATCCATCCGAGACCGTTTTCCTTTTGAATAGTCATAACGGACAGGTTTCGAAACCGTGAAAAGTGGCAAAGCCTCATCTGTAGGTGCCGATGCAGATTTCACAAGGTCCCACAGTTCCCCTGCTCGCCCGTGATATGGCGGCCAACCATTTCCACCGATCTCGACACCAATTAGGCCAGTTGCGCGAAGGCAGAGAATGTGTTCAAGAACCTCCAATTTATATTTTCGCCCATTTTGGCCAAGGCATTTCAACATCATCCTTCTTGCCCTGACGTCAACAGCCTGTGGGTTGATCACCACAGATGAATTACCATCCGGATTCCAAGTCCAAGTGTTTCCAAACCTTGGTTGCAGCACAATCCTGCTTTCCCTACCAAACAAATCTTTCTCATTGTAAACAAAAGCTCGATTCAGTCTCCTAGCTGTAAACAAAGTGTTCATATTTCCTCCTATGTAATGACCAGCGGTATTGCAAGTCTTCTGGTAGATTATCTTAAAGTCTCGAAAACGGCAATCGGATTAAATTTTAATATTTAAATATTTTAATTTGATATACTCTTCAAATGTCCCGCCAAACTCGCCTACTGTTATATTTTTTTATCACCCTTATTTTAGTTGGTGCTTGGCAATATTACTTATCAAATATAAAAGACGATATTGCTGTTGCAGAAGCCAACATATTCATACCTGAAAAGCAAATAAAATTTTCAAATTGCGAAGTTAATGGGAAATATCCAGACCATGCCTGTACTCCCGGAGCAATATTCGCAAATACTACTAATGAACAGGTCTGCACGCCTGGGTATTCAAAATCAGTTAGAGATGTACCTGAAAGCGTTAAGAAAGCCGTCTATGCTGAATATAATATTACCCACCACGTTTCTGGAGAATACGAAGTAGACCATTTCATATCACTAGAGCTAGGCGGTTCAAATGAAATATCCAACCTTTTCCCAGAATCCGCAGAACCAAGACCCGGTTTTCATGAAAAAGACAAGGTTGAAAATTATTTACATAATCAGGTATGTGATAAGAATATGACATTGAATGAAGCACAGAGAGAAATTGCGAGTGATTGGTATATAGTTTTTATGAATTTAAATTAATCTAAATTCAATTTTATAATCCCAAAGACTTGGCTTGATCAAAACTTGAAAGAAAATTAGGTATGGCAAATAGCAATCCGATTATAGGTAATACAACTGCGAGTACAGTTAAGACAAAGGCCCACCATATATACTTACGTGTTTTTTCAACTGAAATGTAAATTTTGTCTATTTTTTGCTCTAGTTCAGCAAAGCGAGTATCTAAATTAGGGGTTGTTGGTTGCATGTTTTTATTTTAGCATATTATGTGTTTAAAGCATCCAACTCGATAAAAAAACTAGCCCCTTTATTCTGACCAGCTGATTCTGCCCATACTCTTCCGTGATGTGCCTCAACCATTTTCTTTGCAACATACAAACCAAGTCCTGTACCCATTATATTTGTTTTTGATGCATCCGGTGCACGCGTAAATTTTTCAAAAAGACGTGGTAAAACCTCTGGATTAATTCCAACCCCTGTATCAGAAATTGTAATTATAACTTTTGAACCGTTTCTCTTTAACCAAACATGAATACTTCCCTTAGGCGTATATTTAATCGAATTATCAATCAAATTACCAATTACCTGTTTTATTTTTCCCTGGTCGGCTTGGACATTAAAATTACCATTTACATCATAGTCAAAATCTATGGTTAATTTCGCACGCTCAATGTTTGG
Source organism: bacterium (assembly GCA_043738715.1). Lineage (GTDB taxonomy): Bacteria > Patescibacteriota > Minisyncoccia > Phycocordibacterales > CAIZLB01 > JBAXAB01. The sequence continues at coordinate 3,246 of JAYUFM010000122.1, forward strand.
TTTTAATTCAACAATTACTGTTTCGACTAACTCTCTTAAATCAAATTTAATGAAATCATATTGCATTCTACCCTGCTCAATTCGAGACACATCAAGATAATCACCTACAACAATTACGAGGTCCTGTGTTGATTTGTATATTTTATCAATTGCATCACGCACACCATCCTGGACCTGACCAAAGTCGTTATCTAAGAGCATAGATGCATAACCTTTTACAGCTGTTAGTGGTCCACGTAATTGGTGACTTGCCAAAGATACGAATTCCGATTTTTGTTGATCCAATTCCTTAAGGTGGGAGTTGGCTTTTTCTAGGTCATCGGCTAGGGATTGGATTTTTTCACGTTGATGTATCTCACCTTTTACACTTTTAATCAGTAGAAGACCTAGGAATATTGATATAACAAAAAGCACACCGTTAGCAAACTGCTCCTTTATACTGCTTGCAAATAACATTCGTACAAGAATAGAGACCCACAACACAAAAGTTATTAGCTGTGTTGCTATAACTTTTACATTAAATAATTGATGTCTCAATATCGCATACCCAGTAATAACGGGATATAAAGAGAAGAGTATTAATAGATAAGGTGGTATTCCAAAAAAAGTTGTTGCGAAAACACTACCACCACCCAAAGAAG
>JAYUFM010000123.1:0-27838 GCA_043738715.1 bacterium
GAAAAGGCCATAATATCCTATGGAAGAAGGGGTATTTTCCCTCAAGCGGTTTTTTTTAAAGAAATGGAGGTTGTTGATTTTTTGAGACCTATAAATGAAATATCAGGGGCAGTGAAAGTGATGTTTGAACATGGCATACCATGGAGAAAATTTCTTAGACCAAAATCTAAACGGACTGACAGAGAGAGCGACTATTTTTCTTGGAGAGGAATACATGATTACGTTTACCTAACGCTGCCATCTGTAACAGATAATGTATACAAAAACAAAATAAAGGAAGGTGCGAAAAATATTCCCTGCCCTATTTGTGATTCTACTGGAATGGGTTTCGAAGCAAAACTGTTTTATATTGGTAAAAATTCACTACAAACAATGTGGAAAGAAAAAACACTTCTCGATTGGTACAACATCAATAGCAAATCCAAAATACTTAAAGATGCAGTTGCATTGAACCTGGGAGATCTAAAACCTAATGATCACTTTGATTCATTAGAAAATGACACGAAAGAAAAATTACTATTAGTCCTCGCACTTACTGCCCCACTTGAAGGACTAAGCCTTATATCTAAAATATCTAGACAAAACAAAAAAATCTTTATTGAGATGGTCAAAAAAGTAAATATGAATAGTGTCTTAGAAACGAATTAGGTACCAATCTGAACTTAAAACTAGGTATTTAGAGTCCTTACAGTATTGCAGATACCTCCCTCTCGTGTTACGCTATAAGCACTAAACAACCCCCATTCCAAAAGTGTCCATCCCAAACGTAAGAATAAATCATCAAATACGAGCCAGCGAATTGCGAGTCATTGGACCAAAAGGAGAAAATTTGGGAGTAATATCCCTTTCTGAGGCTTTAAACAAGGCTCATGAAGCAGGACTAGACCTTATTGAAATCTCTCCAAAAGCCCTTCCACCGGTTGCAAAAATCGCAGATTATGGTAAATTCCAATACGACGAAAACAAGAAGCTAAAGCACTCAAAAGCCAAGGCCAAAGTCGTTGAAGTCAAGAGTCTCCAGGTTAAAATCGCTACAGGTGAACACGACCTTATCCTTAAAGCCAAAAAAGCCTCAGAATGGCTTGGTGAAGGGCATCGAATCAAGATGGACCTTTTCCTACCAGGACGAACCAAATACCTTAATATAGACTTCCTAAAGGAACGTTTAGACAGACTTCTAAAATTGGTTACTGTTGATTACAAGATCGCAGATCCAGCAAAGAAGAGTCTAAAAGGACTAACAATCGTCATAGAAAAGGCTTAATGGACAGATGGTGTAAAAACCATAAGGAAACTCTCGGACTTATTACAAAACAGAATTATTAACAACAAGGCACTCAAAGTTTGTGGGTAATCCGCAACGCCTCGCGTAACCAAAATATAGAACGGACATGAAAACAAATAAATCATTCTTAAAGCGACTTAGAATCACCAAAAACGGCAAGATTCTAGGACGAGCGACAGGTCAGAACCATTACAATGCAAAAGAAAGTGGGCGAAAACAAACAGCTAAAGGTCGAGCTGTTCCATTCCACATGACAAGCCGTCAGAAGAGACAATTTCTCTCTAATGCACGCTAGTCCCCTAATCAACTTATAATACAAAAACATGACACGAGTAAAAAAAGGTAAACACGCACTGAAAACAAGACGAAATATCCTAAAGATGGCAAAGGGTTTCCGTCACGGAAGAAAGAGTAAGGAAAAATTAGCATACGAACAGCTCGCACACTCTTGGGCTAGTGCATTCATCCACAGACGAGACAAAAAAGGTGATATGCGCCGATTATGGAACGTTAAAATCAATGCTGCTCTTAGACCATTAGGATACTCTTACAGTAAATTCATTGGTGCTTTGAAAAAGAAAGGCGTAGTAGTTGATCGAAAGATCCTAGCTGACCTTGCAGAGAATGCTCATCCTAGTTTTGAAGGTTTGGTAAAGCAGGTTATGGTTTCTTAGGCAGATTTTAAGTTTAAAAAGTTTAAACAATAGTACCTAAAATAAAAAACAGCACCAATTGGTGCTGTTTTTTATTTTGATATCTAATCTGTTATTACAACCACTCCCCCTTCCGCTGTAGTAATCAACTTTCCATAACCCAAAGTCGGACCTTTTTCTTCGTCTTTGTAAACTCTGTATTCAACTCTGTATGTGCCAGTTTGAACGCCACCTAGTGCATCTCCACCGATATTTATAATACCTACATTGTAAGTTAGGTTAGTATCACCATTCTTTGCTTGACTCATTAAAATACTTCCTGAAACTGCGTCTTTATCATTCATGTCTACTAGAAAAACACTGGTCCAATATGAACCCTTACTAGGTAAACCGGAAGTAGTCCAAGAGACATTTTGCTTAGAGTCCATTTTCCAATTAGACCTCTTAATTGGAACAAGTGGCGTAATTTTAATCCCAGCATCTGCAGATTCATTGACGTCTATTTTAGGTTCAGGAACAACATTGTTGGACACCTTAACTGGATCATTTACTTGTTCCGGGTAATTATCTTTATTTTTCATAACATTATTTGAAATATTGACCTGATAGTTTGAATAAACTTTCTCATAATTTGATATTAATGTGATTATCAAAACGACACTAGCGATAAAAAATAACAATGTTATTTTTTTATTAATTATTGTATTCATAATTATAAGTCTATAAAATCACCTCGCACTTCCCTCCAATTCCATCATCATTTTTGTAAACATAACGCTTTCGGCGTTTGTCATCGATTGCAGCAATTAATTTATCTATCAATATTGACGGATCTGATTCAAAAAATATTGGACCTGACTCTGCTTGACGGTGACTTTTTTCAATAATAGTTTTTAAAATTTCATCTGTTTGCCAATCAGGAGATTGTAAAATACCAATTGGTTTTTTGTCTTCAAATGCAATAGTGAATTCATGAATAGTACCAACGCGTCCTGGACCTAGAACAATTGCGTCACAACTACGGGTAAACAAGAGGTCGCGACCAGCATAACCGAAACCAGTGTATGTAATTACATCCATATAATCTAATGGGAGACGATACACGTTAACATGTTCCTCCTCTGATTCTGCAGGAGAAAGACCCATACAAATTCCCTTTCTCTCCTTTGCTCCGGCAGCAACATAATATGGAAAACCTGTTGTTGCCCCGTTTATCATAACTGCACCATGTCTAGCAATCTCACGTCCTAATTCTTTCGCAGTTTCTTTAACATTATTGTTCAAAAAATCTAACTGAGCAGCACCTGACACACCAATCTTGTGTGCAAAATATGCATGTTTGTCATTATTTCTAAGATGAGGATGAAGGTATGGGTGATTCATGTGTATGATTATAGCAAAATATTTATAAAAACGCTCATTTATTTTTTTCCAGATTATCTAAATAATAAAAAAATAATATTTTAGGTAATAATATTATTTTAGTTTAACAATACCATTAGGTACTCTACCCTCAAAAACATCGATAATATTTTGTGCAGCCAGTACCGCCATTTCATTTCGAGCACTTGTTCTCGCTGAGGCAATGTGAGGAGTCAGAACAACATTATCTAGTTTAGTTAAACCTTTTGCCATCTTTGGCTCATTTTCATATACATCTATACCTGCACCTGCAATAGTCCTCTCCTGCAAAGCCTTAACCAGCGCGTTTTCGTCCACAACCGGACCACGAGAGGTATTAATCAGGATAGCGGACTTTTTCATTATGTTCAGTTTTTCAGTATTAATCATATGTTTGGTAGTAGGTAATAATGGAACATGAAGACTTAGAATGTCTGATTGACGAATAACTTCATCAGGGTTTTCAAAATATGTAGCTCCCAATTCTTTTTCAATTTTTTCATTCCTTACGACGTCATAATACAAGATTTTACAATTAAACCCCTTTGCCATATGAATAGCAAAACGCTCACCTATGTGCCCTGCCCCCAAGATTCCGACTGTTTTTCCACATACATCCTCTCCTATAAAAATCATTGGGTCCCAACCTTTATACTTACCCTTTCTAACGTATTTATCTGCTTCAACCAATCTGGTTGTCAAAGCAAAAACCATCGCAACTGCATGCTCTGCAATACAATCACTGAAAGAGCCTGGGGTATTTGTAACAGCTATACCGTTTTTATTTGCAGAAGCAACGTCAATATTATTGTATCCCACAGCGTAGTTGGAAATGATCTTAAGTTTAGATCCGGCTGTCTTAATAAATTCCTCATCAATTGGATCTGTTAGGAGGGTTAAAAATGCATCATATTTTTGCTTTGATGCTAGTTTCATCAAATCTTTTTTTATTAAGGGCACCTTACTGTTACCAATTTCTACTATATACCCTTTTTCTTCTAACATTTTTATCGCTATATCTGGAATTTTTCTTGTGACGTAAATATTCATTTTTTATTATTTTTTTATTTAACTGCATCTAATCAAAATTCTAACCCTACTCTAAATTAACAACGTCACCTAAATTTGGAACAGAAGAATTGACCCCTAGATAATCATGGAGGCGTTGTGCTAAAAACATAGATGTTTTTGTTTCTCCCATTGCTACAAATACTTTCTTTAAAGTCTTTTCCGAATGAGACACGAATTCAACAAGATGATCAGAATCTTTATGTGAAGAAAATCCGTTAATAGTGACAATTTTTGCCTTAACTTGAATTTTTTGTCCAAGGATTATAACCTCTTTCATACCCTCCTGTAATTGTCGCCCAAGTGTACCTAATGCCTGAAAACCTAATAACAACAAAGTCGTATTCGGATCTCCTAAATGATTTACCTCATGGTGTTGGATTCGCCCCCCTGTCGACATTCCAGATCCTGCCATTATAACCTTGGGTGCTGGAGCAAATTGTAATTCACGTGATTCTTGAGCATCCTGTATAATTTTCATTTTTGGAAATGAAAAAATGTCATCTTTCAAAGCCCTCGCTGCGGCTTCTGAATTAAAATCCTTAGTCATTTTTTCATATACATGAGTCAAATTAACAGCAAGTGGTGAGTCCAAATAAACAGGAACCGTTGGTGTATGTTGTTTTTCAAAAAAATCATTAAAAATGTAGAGAAGTTCTTGTGTTTTTTCTAAAGAAAATGCAGGTATCAACAATGTGCCCTTAGTTTTTTCAATATCCAAAATGACTTGTTTTAATTTTTCAACTCTTTCATCTCTTGATTCGTGATTTCTGTCACCATATACACTTTCCATAACCATATAATCCGCATCAGTGATTTCCTCTGTGTCGCGAAGAAGGGGGCTTGGTGTATTTCCTAGGTCTCCTGTAAACACGATCTTCCTTGATGCCCCCTTTGATTTATCAACTGCAGGACCAGTATAGGTTACTTCCCACATTGTTGATCCTAAAACATGACCTGCGTCTTTTCCAAACACTGAGAAGCCCGGGAAAACTTCTAAATTCTTGTGATACTCCAAAGTTTTCCAAAGAGACAATGATTTTTTAACATCCTGCTCTTCATACATTGGTGGTTCATTTTTCTGTATTGCTTCATGTAGAGACAATTTTAAAGCATCCGCTAACATGTATACTGCTAGTTCATAGGTTTCAGGAGTAGAGTAAATTACACCCTTAAATCCATCTCGTACAAGTTTTGGAATACGACCAATGTGATCCATGTGGGCATGAGTAATAAATAAAATATCTAACAATGATGGATCATATGGAAAAGCTCCGTGGTTAAAATCATGAGATTCTTGAGTACCCTGTTCCAACCCACAGTCGAAAGCAATTTTCCTGTCGACATTACTTGAATCTGGTCCTTGTAAAATAAAGTTCGCTCCCGTCACTGCCCCTACCCCTCCGCAAAAAGAAATCGATAATGGTGTTGAAGTCATGAGGGATATTATAAACTTATATTAGAAAGATGGCTATTATTTTGGATTTTTTGAAGTGTTTACTCTTACACTATCCCAAATCATATAGACGACTAACCCACCAATCATATCCATAAATAAATCTTTTGTAGTATCCAATCCATATTCTGGAACCATTTGAGATACCTTTGCATAAAATTCTATAATTTCCCATGCAAAACCAATACCAAAAGCGAAAACTAATGTATAAATCCAAGGTATATATAAATCCTTACGCCAAAATGCAAAACAGACAAATGAAAACCACGTTACCAATGCCCCACCAATAAAGTGCATGGGTATATCCAGCCATCTATACGTCCAGTAAAGGGATAATTTTACCGCCACATTATTAAAAACAAACAAAACAATCAAAAGTACTAAAATTGCATAAAATTGTTCGTGTAGGGATTTTCGGATGTTTATCATATACAAATTATTATATCTTTTTATTCCAATTAAAACACCTCGATGGACGTCGAGGTGTTTTAATTCGGATCACCTAAGGTAATTGAGCCTAGTTAATTCTAGGGTGGGTGCCCTGCGATTGAGACCAAGGTCTCGACCGACGCGAACTCCCTTAAAATATAGAAAGTAGTTCAATTATTAATATGTGATCCTGAGATAATTATATACTTTATTTTTTTCTTGCAATCTTACCAGTAAGACGATTTTGTTTTGTTATTGATCAACATTAAAGCCATTTATAGCCACTAGTACAAAACACCCTCACGTAGCAACGTATAATCCACGATCTCGTTCTCGGCAAACCAATGACGAATTTCATCTTCTGCTTCTTTAACAGAACCAGAGGCATGAACAAGATTTCTAATTGGTCGATTATCATTATCAGACAACTGATAAGAGTCATGAACATAATCACCTCGAATAGTTCCTATGTCTGACTTCAGAGGTTCTGTTCCTCCTGTAATTTTTCTCACAATAGAAACTGCGTGTGCCCCTTGCCAGACCATAGCAAGTATCGGACCTGATGCCACATATGATTTTAATCTACGTAATAATTGTTCAGTCACTGCTAATGGATCATTAATTGGAGGTACTAAACCCTTATCCAAATATCCCTTAATGGTTTTTTCACCAGTAACACGCCTCCATTCCGGATCAAGGGTATAGTGTTTTTCAACCATTTCTTCAGTAGCCCAAAGCATCTTCATTGCAATCAATTTAAGTCCCACCCTCTCGTATCGTTGAATAATTTCACCTATTAAGTTTCTTTGTATTCCATCTGGCTTGATAATAACTAGTGTTCGTTCATGTTTTGGGTGGTTTTGTGTGGATGTCATGCCACTATTATACATAAAAAAACTGACTGTTAAGTACTTATATAAAACATGGTTCTAATGATATAATTTATGCATATACTAAAAATCAACAAACTTATGATTCTCTACAATGATGGAAAGAACAGCTACAACTATAATCCAAATGAGAAGCCTCAAAACACTGACGATTCACCAAAAACTGGTTTTGAGCTTGATGGTGGAAGAATGCTTACAGCAAAAAATCTAGAAAATAGAGTGGCTGATTGGCGAAGAAAAAATCCAGTTACATATGAGAAAGTTGAAGGTAAAGACGGTTCAATTGGTTTGAGGGTGGTTAGAAAGAAAAGTGAAAATTCCCCTGAAAAAGAACCTACTGCTAAAAATTCTGAGAATACTACCACTGCCAAATCAGCAGAAAATAAGTCGGGAGATCCAATTCGTGGTTTTTTAAAAGACATGGGTTTTGAAGGCGACCCAAAAATAGAGTACACAGTTACAGTAAGAGCACCTAATGGGGCACTTGGAGAAATTCGTCTTCCAACCTTTGGTATGATTAAGAAATTTATAGAAAAAAATACTGGCAATAAGAAACTTATGGTTGTTCCAAACAAAAACGGTCAATTATACAAAATAGACTATGATCCTGCTGTGTACGCATGGTCAGGTGGACTATCTACTGAAGACCAAGACAGACTCGAGGAAGCCTTCGAAGAAGCAACCATTGGTGCTGATATGAAAATGGACCCAGAAGCTTTTAATATTGAGACCCCTAAAGCTGAAGAAACAGGAAGTGATAAAATTGACTCAGAGAAAATAGCTGAGGTTAAAGAATCATTAGGAATGCCGTCCGAACCTAACGCTGCAGAAAAAAAAGCAGAGACACCTCAAAAACCAGAAGTTCTGGCTGAAAAAGCGAAGAAAGCACAAAATTATGAAAGCCATAAAAAATCAGCTGAGGCAACAGTAAGAATGCTTAGAGATGCGGAAGGATTTAAGGAAAATAATGACATCGAAGGTTCTTTAAAGCGATTTGAAAGCACACTTACAAACATGACCATCAAAGCAAACGAGGAAGATCTAGAGAAACTTAGAGGGCAGCCCATCGATTTTAAAAGAGAACAGCAGGAATTTGAAATCGAAGACTCTGCTATGAATGACTACATAAGACTTAGAGAGGCTCAAAACGAATTAGTAGCAGGAAAAACAGTAAAGGATGTAACAAACGACTTGGAAAAAAAGCTGTATGAGGAATATGGTGTTGAAAGAGTAGATTTAAGTAGGATAAAGACTCTCAAAGAACTAAATGACTTAAAAGTTCCTGTGATATTATCGGCTGAGGTTACCGAAGACCCTAAACTAGTAGGAACTATAAAACAAATAAATGGAATTGGATTTCACATTCCAGGAGTCCCTCTATACTCAATAGATGGAAAAAATAGGGTTACTAACGTGATAAACAAAGACATCAAAACTGGACCATCAGTCGTTGTCTATAGAGCAAAGGATAAAACTAAATAGCAAAAGGATTCGCCTTTGCAACTGGAGAATTTGGAACTGGATCTTTCTTGTATTTCAACTGAACTTCTTTTTCAATATCATCACGAGGACGACCAAATTTGAGACCTGACAGTTCCTTTAACTTATCTACAATGTCATCATTTCCCTTTGGAGGCCATGTAAATTCAATGTTAAATGGACGAACAGGCTTTCCACCAGAGAGCATACGTAAATAACAATTCATGTTGTCATTGTTCATAATGTCGTTCATGGTAAATACAGGTTCGAATTGTTTTTGTAAGAAATCTGCATCATCAGCACCGACACGAAACACCGCCATAGAACCAACGTTTCCGAATACTGCATCACGGATTTTTTCGTCTAATTGTGCAATAAATTGGTGAGCAATGTTTAATGAAAGTTTGTATTTACGAGCTTCTGACAAAATAGTCGAGATAGAAGGAGTTGTAATATTCTGGAACTCGTCGATATACAAATAGAAAGGATTCATGTGTTTACCAAAAGAGTCCACTCTGGACAAGGCGGCCATTAAAATTTTACCAACAAGAATGAGACCGATAAGAGATGCATTAATATCTCCTAAACGCCCCTTTGCAAGGTTAACCAACAGGATTTTCTTGCTATCCATGATCTCACGGAAATTAAATGATGATTTTTCCTGAGCGATAATCGGTCGCATAATATCGTTTGCAAGGAATACGTCGAATTTACTGACGATATAAGGCACAATGTTCTGTAATGACCCTTCACCACCCGCCTTTTCTGCAATTTCCTTCCAGAATTGAACTACAATTGGATTTTTACATTTCGCAATCTTCATATCACGGAAACTTTTTACTGATAGCACACGAGAAACATCTAACAATGTCGAGCCACTTTCAGGATCTTCAATCACGAGCATCGTCGCATTTCTAAAATATTGTTCGAACATCGGACCCATTGATTCTGGATTCGCTCCGTATAACTTTTGGAAAATACTAAATAATTCATTCACTACGAATGTTTTCTGCTCTGGGAATTCACGATTGTATTCCAGCATGTTCAATGCCATTGGTCTCTCGGTATTTGAAGGGTCGAAATAAATCACATCATCATATCGTTCAGGTGGGATATGAGCCAAAATGTCCTGTACATCTGATCCGTGTGGATCGATAAAACACACTCCATCACCATTTTTAATGTCTTGAATGATCATGTTTCTAAGAAGCGTTGATTTACCCGTACCAGTTTGTCCGATTGCATAAAAATGTCGCAGTCGGTCATCAGGGGTAATATAAATATCTGTAACCATATTACGGTGTTTATTTTTACCTAAGAATAAGCCCTCTTTTGAAAGCCCAATTGGTGCAGGGGCAGTTCCAGCCTTTGACTGTTTCAACTGAGGAGAACTGTTCTGGGACACTGGGAAGTGCATTATTGTTGCCAATTCCCGAATAGACGTCGGCATAGCATTTTCTGAAACGAACTCACGATAAGTAAAATTGCGGAGAGTTTCTGTTAAATCACCTTTTTTCTGTCTCTTGAATTCAAGAGTGTTCCCAAGTGAATTTTGAAATTGATTAAAAGCAGATTCAATATCTGAAAGGATAGCTTCGGCGCGCATACCATTTTCTGCACTTGCTACAATTCTAATATTCGATTCGATTATTGGCGTTGCAAGTTTTATTTTTATTTGCTCAGATGCAATTTCGTCAACTACCTTTGCCTCATCGTCATCTTTCTTTTTTTCACCGCCAGTATCAGTTACACCAGAAAAGACTTCCTCAATAACTTGTTTTCCAGAGTCCTTAAGTACCTTTTTGAATTCACCCCAAAATGTATGCTGAATATCAATGGCTTTTTTCACTTTTGTACCTTTTTGGATTTCATCAAGAGCCTCTTTATACGTTTTTATATAATAGTCCCCCATTGGATTTAGGATTATCTGTACAGCAGCTCCTTCGCCGTCCTTGTTTATTTTTGAAAGTGTATTCAAAAGCACATTCAATGGATCGTAATCAAATTGATCATATGTTTTTATTGGGTAAATTGGGTTTCTTGCCTGCTTTGCGATACTGGCAACAGCTACCCCATCGTTATTGAAAACATTGTAATCATCTTTTTTCTCTGCAATTTTGGCATTTGGAAAAATCGACAATATTTGTTTTTCAAAAAGAGCCGATTTTTCATCTGGGATTGAAACGTAAAAAATAAATTCTTCACTACCCTCAGATACTGCCAATTCAATTGTGAAGTGGTTATTACTGTGTCCCGCGATATTTGAAAGGTCAGCTGACGAGAGCATACCAGCGTAGAATTGTTCCATTGATGACAACATTTCTTTTAATTGCTTTTCCTTTTCTTCTTTTTTTGTTTCAGGGAGGGCAACTTCGTATAAAGTATGTCTTAACGTCTTATCTAATGGAGATTTTTCTTTAAGCCCTGGCACATCAAAACCCTTCTTTATGTATTCAACCAGAAATCGGTGAAAATCGTCATCAATATGAGGGTTGTTCATCACCTTCAATATGTCTAGGGTATTTTTGATCCCCTTTGTACTTAACATTTCCAACAATTCCTCTATTTTTTTGTCATGAGTTTCCGGAGCAAGATCAAGAACAATCTCCCTTTTTGTTGATTCTGGTAGCTTAAAAGATTCATGCAAGACCTTATCTGCTTGTTTTTCAGAATAGTTTTCAAGTTCTGCAGCAATTATGGCTTCACGCTCTATTTTTGCACCCTCAGAAGCAAATGTGCTTTCTCTATTCGCTACAACCTTACGTAAATAGTCCAACTCTTCTGCAGGATTCGCAAATTGTTTATTTTCATATGAAAAGTTTTCTTGTTCTTTCATGATAAATTATCTTCTCAAAATTATTACTTCATATTATATCACGAAGTAAATATTTAGAGCTTTTTTTTACCATATTTGGTTAAGTGTCCCTTTTTAAACAGTTAATACCTCAAATCCATCCTCTGTGATTGCTACAGTATGTTCAAAATGACAACTGCGCTTTCCATCTAATGTTTTATAGGTAAACCCGTCATTAGCGACCATAATTGCACCCTTACCCTCATTCAAAATAGGTTCTATGGCAATGACCATTCCGGCTTTTAAAACTGCTCCTTGGCCCTTACGTCCGTAATTAGGGACAAATGGATCTTCATGAACATATTTTCCAACGCCATGTCCACCTAAATGTTCTGCAAATTCAAAAACATATCCCTTGCTTGTCTCTTTCATTTTTTGCTCAATGGCAAAACCAATATCACCTGTTTTTATTCCAGGCTTACAAACTGAAACTCCTGCATCTAATGCAAGTTTACAGGCGTGTAACATTACTTTTGCAACATTATCAGCTTTATCAAGCCCACCAACAATAACAGTTGTGGCACTATCCAAGACCATTTTTTTATAAATTATTCCCATATCTAGGACCACCATGTCTCCTTCTTTTAAAATTCTGCCACCTGGAATTCCATGAACAATTTCATCATTCACAGAGATACAAATACATGCCGGAAAAGGTCTAGGGGCACCGGCTGGTTGGTAATTTAAAAATGCAGGAATAACATCGTGTTTTTTACATAATTCCGCTGCTTTTTCATCTAAATCACCAGCAGTGATTCCTGCCACAGTCAAAACCTCAAGATCACGAAGGATTTCGGCCAGGATTCTACCGCCCTTTCGCATAGCATCTATTTCTTTTTCAGTCTTGATGTATATCATTACCTAATACCCTACTATAAATAGCTTTCAAGTCCAACCGCTTTCATGATGTCCTTTTTCACATCCTCTATGGGTTGTTCACCATTAATTCTGCAATATGTCACCTTGGGACTTTGACGATAATGCTCTAATACTGGTTCTACGTCAGTTTCATACCATTTTAACCTACGCTCAATAGCCTCTATTGCCTTATCATCATCGCGGTGACGAGCTTTTAAACGTTCCTCTGCCCATTCACGACTAACGTCCATGTGAACTATTAAAGGTTTAGAGAGACTGTAGAAATCAAAAGACGTATCTATCACACCAGCTTCAATAATTGAACGTGGTGTTCCATCCAAAATTACGTTTTGTCCCTTTTTCAACTGTGTCACAAATAAATGTGTCCACATCCATACAGCTAGAAAGTCTGGCTGTCGACGACCATCTTTTGAATATTCTCGAGCGAGGTCATTTGTATATCCTGCTTGTTTTGTAAATTCACGGAATGCGTCTCCAGTCTGCAAATAGAAAACACCCGCTGTGGCAAAATCGGGATGTTCAGCAAATATTTTATGCATTGCCTCAGATTGAGTACTTTTTCCACATCCAGATCGACCGATGAATATTATTGTATGTTGAGACATTTATTTTTATTTATTTATTTTATTTTTTACCTTTTCTTTATTATTACTCAAAACATCCCTGACTGCTGGAATTCTTGATTCCGAAATTAACACTTGAATGTATACTTTTTCTTCAGGCGAAATTTTGAAAGCATACTGGTCTTTTGGATGTATTTTGGCTAAATCAATTTTAGTCTTTCCAATATAATTTTTTGCATATTTTAATCTGACTCTAAATTTTGCTATCAGGTTTTTCGTAAATTTTGGTTCACCCACAATTCCATCCTCAATTTCAAGTTCATGCGACTTTTCCAATTTGTCTAATATTTCACTTGGTGATTCGTTACTAAATTCAAAGACTTCTAAATTCTCTTTTTCTGTCATTGGCTCAAAATCAACATACAGTATTTCTATTGTTTCCCCTATTTTATAATCATTTACTTTATTTTGTTTAACTGGAGCTGTTCCTTTATGTATCATATATACATTAATTCTAATTAAACCCCAGCGTTTTGTCCATCAACTAAAAAACCTTACTTCGGCGGAGACTTGACGGAAGCCCGTGAGGGCTGAGTCAGAGGAAAGTTTTTTAAAAAGTTTTTATCTTAAAAAACTATTCCGCTCTCCGAAGTAGTAAGGTTTTTTTAGTTGATGTTAAAGTAAGATCTCGGAATTAATATTCCTCCATCGACAACTGAGCGTTCATCTTTTTGATGATATCCATAACTACAGAAACCACGATTAGAAGTGCTGTACCCCCGATTGTAAGGGCCTCAATACCTGTAATAGCATGAACTATAACCGGTAATACGGCGATAAGACCTAGGAACACGGCTCCTACTAGGGTGATTCTGGTTACAACATGTGACAAGTATTGCATAGTAGATTCACCTGGGCGAATACCTGAAATAAAAGCCCCGTTTTTCTGTAAGTTCTCAGATATACTCTTTGGATCAAAAGTTACAGATGTATAGAAGAATGTAAACAAAACTACAAGGACGAAATACGCGCCCGCATAGAACCAAGTGTTCTGCATCAAAGCACTTAGGTTAGCCGACCAAACGTTCACCCAAGCGTAGCTTGTATGAGTAAGAAGTCCCAAAATCATCTGAGGGAATAGTAAAATTGAAATAGCAAAAATGATTGGAATAACACCAGCCTGGTTTAAACGAAGTGGTAAATATGTAGCAACACCCGAGCCACCCTGGCTTGCACCCCCTTTAATTTGTTTAGTGTACGTAACAGGAATTGGTCTTTCAGCCTCTGTAACAAGAACTACGAAATATGTAACAATAAGTGCCAAGATAGATGCTCCTATAATTGTAATAATTTGAGACTGATCCAAAATTGAACTTTGAACCTGAGAGACCATCTGAGGTAATCGAGATACTATACCTGCAAAAATGATTATTGAAATACCATTTCCAATTCCGAATTCAGTAGCTAATTCTCCAAGCCACATTACAAGGACTGACCCTGCAACGATGATAGACATGTTTGTAATCATCTGGAAAGGAGGAATTCCCTTAGGAATTACATCTGCATTTTGTAGAAGGATTATATAACTGAAAGCCTGGATGATAGCCAAAGGAACAGTGATCATTCTTGAATACTGTGTAAACTTTCGTCTACCCTCTGCTCCACCCTCCTGTTGCATTTCCTTTAATTTAGGGAAAATCATCGTCATCAACTGTACAATGATGGAACTCGTAATGTACGGACCGACTCCTAACATAATTATTGAAAGACTTGAAAGTCCACTACCAGAAAAGATACTGATTAGATTCAAAAGCTGATTACTAGCAAAGTATGATGCTAATTTGTCCGTTGGGATACCTGGAACTGGAACGTGGGAAAGGAAACGGTACACAATTAAAATACCAAAAACAAAAAGGATTTTGTTTCTTAGGCTTTTATTAAGGAATACTCTTTTTATTCTTTCAAAAAATGTTGTCATATCTGTACTTTAACTAATAAAATTTATTTAAAGCCTTATATTGGTTTTAAATGGAAACTTATTTAACTGTACCGCCAGCCTTTTCAATGAGAGCCTTTGCACCTTCTGATACTGTACAATTTTTGATTGTAAGTTTAATAGAAATTTCACCGTTTAAAAGGATTTTAACATCAGGATTTCTTCCTTTTGCTGTTGAAAGTAAACCTTTCTTAATCAATGTTGTTGGGGTAACAGTTTCACCTGCCTTAAAGACCGTCTCTAAATCGCCTAAGTTAATTATAACAGGCTTTGTCTGAATAGAAAAATTGGTGTTTTTACCGTGACCTCTTAGTTTAGGAAGTTTTTTGATGTAATCTCTTAGTTCTGGGCGAATCTTGTGACCAGCACGTGCCTTCTGACCTTTTGTACCACGTCCTGAAGTCTTTCCACGCTTTCCTCCACGTCCAATTTGAGTAGACTTCTTTCGTTTTGTTTTTGGTTTTAGGTTGTGGATTTGCATGATGATGTAGTTAGTGGTTAATAAAATTATTTATGAGTAGGAACAGTGTGGGCTGTTTTTGGCAAGTGTGAAGCCTTTTGTTTCTTAACACTTTGTAGTGCTGTAATAGCCGCCTGAGCATTGTTTAACTTGTTCTTTGTACCAGATCGCAATTTAGCAACTACGTCTTTTACTCCTCCAAGAGTCAAAACATCTCGAACCGAACTACCAGCTGCCATTCCCTTTCCTGGAGCAGGCATGATTTCTACACGAGCACTTGAATATTTTGCATAAACTTCGTGAGCAATACTACCAGTTTTTGTAAGGTTGATAGTGATTAGATTTTTCTTGGCATTTCGGAATGCTTTTTCAACTGCCAAAGCAGTATCCGATCCCTTACCTGTTCCTACACCAACGCGACCCTTCTTGTCTCCTGCAACAATAGTAACCGCAAAGCTGAAACGTCGTCCACCTGAAGATACTCGGGTTACTCGTCTAATGTCGATAATTTTCTGATCAAATTCAGACTTAGCGCGAGGCTCACGTCTAGGCTTTCTATCTCCTCCTCGAGAGTTTCTATCATTTCTAGAATGTCTAGGCTGTTCAGCGTGCAATGCAGAAGTATGTGGTGCTACCTGTGCAGAGTGTGTAGCTGCAACCGGAGCAACAGCTGCTGTTTGTGCAACCACTTCCCCTTCTGTATTTGTTTGTGTAGTTTTTTCTGTCATATATTTTATTAAAAGTCTAATCCGCCTTCACGAGCACCATCCGCAATAGCGCGCACTCGTCCTGTGTAAATAAAACCTCCTCGATCAAAGGTCACCTTAGAAATACCTTTTGATTTTGCTAGTTTAGCAATCTCCATACCAACAGTTTTTGCTGATTCAGTTTTGTTCTTACCTTTTGTGTTCAAAGTTGAAGCAGAAACAAGAGTAACACCCTTTGTATCATCAATGATTTGAGCATACATTGCAACATTTGATTTATAGATAGAGAATCGTGGTCGTTCTGCAGTACCAGAAACTTTGGCGCGAATGCGCTTGCGTCGTCTGTCTCTTGATGATGAAAGGATTATTTTTTTCATGGTTTTTAATGATTATATAAGTATTATGCAGTCTTCTTACCCTGTTTACGTCTGATAACCTCTTTTTCATAACGGAATCCTTTTCCCTTATATGGTTCAGGCTTTTTCATAGCGCGAAGTGATGCAGCAAATTGTGTAACCTGTTCTTTGTCGATACCAGTAATAGTTATAGCACCTTTTTCAGATGTCATAGTAATTCCCTTTGGAATTTCTAATTTGATTGGATGAGAAAAACCAAGAGCAAGATTTAAATTTGTTCCTGAAACTTCTGCCTTAAATCCAATACCTTCTAAAATAAGCTTAACAACGTAAGGTTCAACAACACCTTTGATCATGTTTTTAACATGTGATGCATAAGTTCCCCAAAGTGAGTTAGTCTCTATATCATCTCGGTGAGGAGTTAAAGTGACTTCTTTTTCATTAATATTAAATTCAACTACTGGTTTAAATTCTTTCTGTAATTCACCCTTTGGACCTTTGACAGTTAAAAGGCCATCAGTGATTGAAACTGTTACTTTTTCTGGTATTGCGATGATTTGACGGCCAATTCGTGACATATATTTTTTATTACCAAATTCTGAATAAACTTTCCCCTCCGACCTTTTCCTTTCTTGCAGTTTTTTCTGTCATAACACCTTTTGGAGTTGATAAAATAAGTGATCCAAAACCATTTTTAACAGATCGAAGTTCTTTTACCTTGCTGTACATTCGTCTAGAATTTTTTGACACCTGCTCGACTCCTTGGATCTTACCTTCTCCATTTTCATCGTAAGCCAATTCAATATCTAGTTCGATTTCTGATACCTTCTTGCCTTTCTTTGATACAGATTTGATATAACCCTCACTCTTTAAAACATTTAAAATGCTTTCTCCGAATTTGGTGTAGGGAAAAACCAATGAAGCCTTTCGCGCTCGGTTTCCCATTTTGAGACTATTTAAAAGATTTGATGTATTGTCTACCATGATGATTTCTTAATTCCTGGGATTCTACCTTCATTTGCTAATTCTCGGAAACAAATACGGCACATATCGAAGTCTCGCATATATCCACGGCCACGGCCACATCTAAAGCATCTTCGAGTGATTCTGCTCTTGAATTTTGGAGTCTTTTTTGACCTTGCTACTGTTGATGCTTTTGCCATTTGTGTGAATTTTGCGTTAAAAAAATGCCGTATCGGCTGTGAAGCATACTAACAAGATCACAGCCCAAAGTCAATTTTTCTTACTTGTTTTTAATGCCCGTTTCGTCCTTTTTAAATAATAAGCCAATGTGCTTTAGGAACTCTCTGGTTTCAGGTGCTTTTTTAGCAGTAGTAACCATAGTAACCGCAAAGCCAAAGACGTCTTTCAACTCTTCATCTGAAGTTTCTGGGAAAACACTGTGTTCTTTTATACCAAGGGTATAATTTCCCATAGCATCGACCGATTTTGCACTAACTCCTCTAAAGTCACGAGTTCGTGGAAGAGCAATGTTAAGCAATTTTTCAAGGAAACTCCACATTCTTTCTCCTCTAAGAGTTACCTGCCATCCTACTGGATCTCCCTGACGAACCTTAAATGAGGCAACTGATTTTTTTGCAGACTTTACAGTTGCTTTTTGTCCAGCAATTTTAGTAAGTCTGTCTCCAATTAATTCTTTCTTTTTATTATCCTTGATAGATCCTGTTGCAGATGACAAAACAACCTTAACCATTCGAGGAGATTGTAAAACATTCTTGTATCCAAAAGCCTCCTTCATTGTTGCGTAGGTAGTTGCTGCTTTTTCTTTTATTGTAGTGTGTTTTGTCATAAATTTTTCGTTAGTGATTGCAATTATAGATTATTTATCAGTGGCAACTTTAACGTTTGAAACATGAATAGGATGTGCTTTTTCAACAATTTGTCCCTTTGCGCCTGATTTAGATGCTTTCTGGTGACGCTTTTTTGAATTAATACCTTCAACTAATACCATATCAAATTTAGGAAAAGCGCGTAGGACTTTACCTTTCTTGCCTTTATCCTTTCCTGTGATAACTATTACATTGTCGTTTTTCTTGATTTTCATGGTTTTATATTGATGTATTAAACGATTTCAGGTGCTAATGAACCAATTTTTTGGAAACCTTTTTCAACAATTTCTCTAGGAATTGGACCGAAGATACGACCACCCATAGGTTCTATTTTTCCCTTATCTAGAATTACTACTGCGTTCTCATCGAAACGGACATAAGAACCATCCTTTCTTCTGAATGCCTTTCTCTGACGAACAACAACGGCTGTTAGAACGTCTTTCTTTTTAACTGCCTTTCTAGGCTGAGCTTTTTGAATAGACAAAACAACCAAGTCGCCAATTTGAGCGTATCTCTTTGCAGCACTTCCAAGTACTTTGAAAATACGGCCAATCTGACCTCCTGTGTTATCTGCTATTGCGACTATTGATCGTTCGAGTATCATGGTTTTTTTATTATATTATTTTATTACGATGAAATGCTTGTCCTTCGAAATTGGCTTGCATTCACGGATTGACACCTTATCTCCTATCTTACAAGTATTTCCTACATCATGCGCCTTGTATTTTTTAGTAATAGTAACGTATTTTCGGTATTTTGGAAGACGAACATATCGTCCTACAGAAACAACCACAGTATCCTTCATTTTGTCAGAAGTTACAACACCATCAAGAACCTTACCCAATAATGGTTTAGTTTCAACTGCTTTTTCTTTTGTAATAGTTTTCTTTGCCATATATGTAAATTATTATTTTTTTGCGGTAGTAACCTTTGTCGCTTTAACGGCTTTAACCTCGTCTTTAACTATAACAGATAATTCTGTCATGATGCGAGCAATTTCTTTTTTTATGTTTCGGCCTTTTTTAACATCCTTAGCCTTACCACCTGACAATTCATACTTGAAAGACTGAAGAGCGTCTCTTTTTTCGCCAAGAGTTTTTATTAGTTCCTTTTTTGTTTTTCCTTTAATGTCTTTCATAGTAGTAATTATATTAATTATGATCGGCTAATGATCTTAGATTTGATAGGTAATTTTGTTCCAGCCTTTCGTAAAGCCTCCTTTGCGATTTCATCTGTTACACCATCAATTTCAAAAATGATTCGACCTGGTAGAACCTCCATACAGTATCCCTGTACATCTCCCTTTCCTGATCCCATGGGCACTTCTGGCGGTTTAGCAGTAATAGGTCTATCAGGGAAAATACGAATCCAAATTCTTCCTGTTTTTGAAACCAATCTAGCAATAACCTTTCGGGCTGATTCAATTTGATTTGAAGTGATACGTGCGTAAGAAACAGTCTTTAAACCAAATGATCCGAAACTAAGTTCAGTTCCACGTGTTTCAACACCAATCATCTTCATATTGCGACGATTCTTGTGCCATTTTCGGTGTTTAACTTTTTTAGGGAGTAACATGGTAGTTTATTAATTATTTCTTAAAAATATCACCCTTATAAATCCAAACCTTGATACCAATCAATCCGTAAGGCAAAACAGCCTCGAATCTCTTGAAATCAACATCGGCTCGTAGGGTCTGTAGAGGAATTCGACCTTTTTTCAAGTCCTCACGTCTTGCCATTTCAGCACCACCTAAACGTCCTGAAAGGAAAATTCTAACTCCCTTTACTTCACGTGAGGCCATGACCTTTTCGATCATCTGCTTCATAACGCGTCTAAAAGGCATTCTCTTTTCTAATCCTTCCGCCACCATCTGAGCAACGATTGAAGCACTCGCTTCAGGAACTTTAATTTCTTCGATGTCCATTTTCAATTCAGTGTCCATTTTGGTCTTAAAATCTGACTTCATTTCAGGGTCCATTCCGGCAATATCAACTACCTTATGGCTCGCATGTTTGAGAAGGAACTTCATAATGTCATTTTTAAGTTTGATTGCACCTTCACCATTTCTACCGATGATAATTCCAGGTCGAGAGGTTTGAATGATGAGTCGAAGTGTTTTTTCATTTCGCTCGATCTGAATATCAGCAACATATTGTCCACGCATTTTCTTTTCCAACCATTCACGTAGAAGAACATCCACCTTTAAATTGTTTCTATACTTTGCATGAACAGAAAACCATCGAGATTTCCAGTCTCGGACGATTCCTAATCTATGTGAATATGGATGGACTTTGTGTGTCATGGATTTATTTTGTGGTTTTATTAGCTGATTTTTTTACTGCTACTGTTTTTTCTGTCTTAGCAACTTTTTTAGCACCCTTCTTTGCAGTTGGTTCACCTAAAACCAAAGTTACATGACTTGAACGCTTGTTCAATTTTGAAGCACTACCACGGGCTCGAGGAAGTGATCTCTTCATTGTAACACCTGTGTTCACTTGAACCATCTGAATTTTCAATGTCTCAGGAGCAGGGTGACCAGAAACACGAGCATTTGAAACTGCACTATTGATTAATTTAATCATAGTAATCGAAGCACGCTTTGGGGTGATACTAAGAGCCTTTAAAGCATCTGCCGCAGTTTTTCCACGAACCAAATCAGCAAGGAGTCTTACCTTTCTGGGTGATTGTCTGTAGTTGTTTAGTGATGCTTTCATAATATAAGTTAGATAAGATTATTTAAATGTTATTTTTTTGGTGCAGCAGCATCAGGAGTAGTGGCCTTTGCAGCCTTTGCAGAAGCAATTTCAGCTTCCTTCTTAGCCTGATCCAATTCCTTTTGCATTTTACCTCCGTGTCGAACGAATTTTCGTGTAGGAGAAAATTCACCCAATCGGTGACCGACCATTTCTTCTGATACCAACACATCAACATGGCTCTTACCATTGTGCACACCAAAAATAAAACCAACCATTTCAGGCGATATCTGGCTTCTGCGAGCCCATGTCTTAATAACCCCAGTTTCTCGTGGGTTTTTACCCGCGATCTTTTTGAGGAGATTTTCATCTACGTATGGACCTTTTTTGAGTGATCGTGTCATAAGAATTTTCCAAAATGCAATATTTCTTAAAGAAAAAGCATGTTTGGATATACTACCAAAAAATTAATCTAAGTCAATAATCTGTGGGTTTTTAGGCCCACTTCTCTTTCCAAAATCCTGACTTTTTTATCTTTTTGATAAATTTGTCTGATTTCGAGGAGAGAAGTGGGCCAAAGCAGTGTGCTTTGGCCTCCACTCTTACTTGTTCTTTCCAACCTTTCTTCGAGAAACAATGAATGAATTCGAGTATTTCTTTGATCGGCGTGATTTCTGTCCCTTTCCTGTTGGCTTACCGTAGATAGAAATTGCTCGTCTTCGTCCTCGTCCTTGTCGCCCTTCTCCTCCTCCGTGTGGATGATCCACTGGGTTCATGGCAGTACCTCGAACTGTTGGTCGAATACCCATCCAACGACTGCGTCCAGCCTTTCCATAATTTTGAAGTCGGCTTTCTTCGTTTGAAACTTCACCAACTGATGCCCATGCTGTATCGATAATTTTTCGAACTTCTGTTGAAGGCATTTTGATCTGAGCGTAACCACCGTCATGAGCGATCACTTCGGCATAGTTACCCGCAGAGCGTGCAAGTTTTGCACCACCAAGAGCCTTCACTTCTAGATTGTATATAAATGTACCTACTGGGATGTTAACTAATGGTAGGCGGTTACCGGCTTTGATTTCAACTTTCTCACCGACAACAAACTTGTCACCCACTTTCATTGATTTTGGTAAAAGCACATATCGCATTTCACCATCAGCATATTTAACCAAAGAAATAAAACCTGTTCGGTTTGGATCGTATTCAACAGTCATGATAGTCGCAGGAATATTTTTCTTGTCATACACGAAATCGATGTCTCGATACATTCGCTTGTGTCCAGATCCTTTGTGACGAGTTGTGATGCGTCCAGTATTGTTTCTACCTACTGCTCTTTTAAAACCATGAGTAAGTGGTTTGTAAGGTTCGTTTGTAGTAATAACATCTCGGTATGAGATTGTTACCATATTTCTTCGTGAGGCACTTGTTGGGTTATATCGTTTCATAAATTTATAATTATTCTTTGATTATTATGCTACATCAATCTTGTCACCTTTTTTAAGGAAAACGTAAGCCTTTTTTACAGCTGATTTTTTTCCGGCACGACCGCGAACAAATACTCGCTTTGCTGGTAAATTAACTATATTTACAGACACAGGAGTGACTTTGTACATTTCCTTTATAGCCATCTTTACTGAAGATTTATTTGCAGATGGATGAACTTTGAAAACGTATATACCTTTTTCACTTCCAAGAACCGCCTTTTCAGTGACTCGTGGTTTGATGATTACTTCAGATGTGTGCTTTTTGATTGAGATGTTTGTCATGGCAGTTTAATTATTTTGAATATTATTTCATTTTAGCTTCAAGCACACCGACTGATTGCGCTGGTTCAGAAAGAACAAGATATTTGTATTTAAGAAGTGCTACAGGATTAATATTTCGAACTTCACTGACTTCCATGTTGCT
The DNA here is from genome assembly GCA_043738715.1 of bacterium. Lineage (GTDB taxonomy): Bacteria > Patescibacteriota > Minisyncoccia > Phycocordibacterales > CAIZLB01 > JBAXAB01. The sequence continues at coordinate 22,928 of JAYUFM010000123.1, forward strand.
AAAGTTTTTGAAACCTCTCTTAACATTGTCGTTAATTTCAGGAACAGCAATCAAAGCAGAGTTAGCCTTTTTTGAAAGAAGACGATCGAAACCAGACACCTTTGAAAGGTTTGAAACAACTTTTACAGCTGAAGCAGTCTTTGGTTCCTTTACATCCAATTTGTCTACAAAAAGAATTTCACCATCTCGGAATTTCTTTGAAAGAATTACATAAAGAGCCTTCGCTTTCATTTTCTTGTTAACTTTTCTATCGAAATTTTTATCATTTCTTGGACCATGTGATACACCTCCTCCAACCCAGATAGGTGAACGAGTTGAACCGTGTCGAGCACGACCAGTTCCTTTTTGCTGCCAAGGCTTTTTACCTCCTCCACGAACCTCTCCTCGAGTCTTTGTGTGAGCGTAAGGCTGTCTTGCATCTGTCATCATTGATGTAACAACTTGATGAACAAGATCTGCATTCCAATTCTGACCAAAAATCATTTCAGAAAGGTTTAAATCACCAGCTGATTTACCAGCCATATCATATGAAGTGGCCTTAAGTGAGTCAGATGTAGTTGATTTCTTTGCAGGTTTTACATTAGTTACTGCGCGAACTTCTTTAACGGGATTTTTCTTTTTTGTAGTTTCTTTTTTCATATAAGTTTATTTACTTCGAACTTCTACCATTGTTCCTCTTCGACCTGGGATTGCTCCGCGGATGAACAACTCGCCTGTTGCGTTATCAAATGATACGACAGTGAGATTTTTTACTGTAACACGATCTCCGCCCATTCTACCTGCCATTCGACGACCTTTGAATACACGTTGGTATCCACCGGCACCGATTGAACCTGGTTCTCGTTCAGAGTGTTTCTGACCGTGACTTCTAGGACCTCCACCGAATCCGTGACGCTTTACAACACCTTGGAAACCTTTTGCCTTTGAGATAGCAGATACTTCTACTACATCACCTGAAGCAAATTCATCTGCGATTTTATCGCCTACTGTATTTGCAGTAACATTCTTTACTTCCATTAGCTTTTGGAAATTACCAAGACCTTTCATTTGACCTGTTAAAGGTTTGTTAATTTTAGAAGCTTTTTTTGATCCAAAACCGATTTGTACAGCGGCGTATCCGTCTTTTTCAACAGATTTAACCTGAGTCACCACAGCAGGACTAGTCTTAACAACAGTCACTGGGTGAACTTTTCCGGTTTCATCGAAAAGCTGTGTCATATTCTGTTTTGTTCCTAGGATAAATTTCATGGCAGTTTATTTTAGTCAGTTATATTATGTCTTTCTATTATTTCAGAAGGCGTTTAGGCTCTGCTGTATTTAGATCATTTTGACATCAATATTGACACCAGTCGGTAGACTAAGGTTTGTCAAAGCTTCGATGACTTTCGAATTTGGATTGATAATGTCTAAAAGTCTCTTGTGAACTCTCATCTCAAATTGTTCTCGCGCATTTTTGTAGACGAAAGAAGAACGATTCACAGTATACTTTCGAATTTCGGTTGGCAAAGGTACAGGACCAACAACCTTCGCATCATATCTAACCGCTGTATCGATGATCTGTTTTACAGATGCATCAAGAATTTTTGCGTCGTAGGCACGCACTCGGATTCGCAATTTTGAGACTGCGTCTTCTGATTTTTCTGCGTTTTTCTTTTTTGTAGTTGTTGTGGCCATGTTTCTTTGATTAATTGTGAGATTACGCGTTGATCTTTGTTACGACACCAGCACCTACAGTCTTACCTCCTTCTCGGATGGCAAACTTTTGCTGAACTTCTAGGGCAATTGGGGCTACCAATTTAACCTTGAATGTAACAGTATCTCCAGGCATTACCATTTCTACACCTTCCTTCAAAGTAACTTCTCCAGTTACGTCTGTTGTTCGAACGTAGAATTGTGGCTTGTAACCTGTAAAGAATGGAGTGTGACGACCACCTTCTTCTTTCTTTAAAATGTACACTTCTGATTCGAAATCAGTGTGTGGAGTTACTGATCCTGGCTTTGCAAGAACCTGACCTCGAGTCAAGTCTTCTTTTTTAACACCTCGAAGAAGTAGACCAGCGTTGTCACCAGCCATACCTTCAGTCAATTGCTTGTTAAACATTTCAATACCAGTAACCGCAGATTTTGCTGTGTCTTTAAGACCAACAATTTCAATTTCTTCTGCAAGTTTAACGATACCTCGTTCAATTTTACCAGTTACTACAGTTCCTCGTCCTTCAATTGAGAAAATGTCTTCAATTGGCATAAGGAAAGGCTTGTCAGTTTCTCGGATTGGAACAGGAATATAAGTATCAAGAGCGTTTGCAAGTTCAAGGATCTTCAATGACCATGGGTCAGTATTATCCTTTGCTTCCAAAGCCTTTAGAGCTGAACCACGGATAACAGGTGCATTTGCACCGTCAAAACCGTTTTTGTCCAACAATTCGCGAACTTCTGTTTCAACCAAGTCTAGCATGTCAGCATCATCAACCATGTCACACTTGTTCATGAAAACAATGATCTTTGGCACACCTACCTGTCGTGCAAGAAGAACGTGTTCTCGTGTTTGTGGCATAGGGCCGTCAGTCGCTGCAACCACTAGGATCGCACCGTCCATCTGCGCTGCACCAGTAATCATGTTCTTGATATAGTCAGCGTGACCAGGAGCGTCAATGTGAGCATAGTGTCTAGTTGGTGTTTCGTATTCTGAGTGAGAAAGTGAAATAGTAATACCTCGAGCTTTTTCTTCAGGAGCCTTATCAATCTGGTCTACACCTTTAACGGTAGCCGAGAAACCATTTCCCTGTCGAGATAATGTGTTCAATAGAGCTGCAGTCAAAGTTGTCTTGCCGTGGTCAACGTGTCCAATGGTACCTACGTTAACGTGTGGCTTTGTACGGTCAAATGTTGCCATATGTTTGTTAAGTTCGTTTTGAGATATTAGAGCGCGAGATTGCCTAATATCCAAAAACGAACAGAAAGTATGATTAATTTTATAATTTCTAAATCTTGTCTGTAGTGCTTTGAGCGCTATAAATGGCTGTTAATAAGGGTAGAATGGAATTCAACCTATATTATTGAGTCTTAAAAAGCATTCAAAGGTACTAGACAAAAAAACCGCTGTAAAAGCGTTATGTGCATACTATCAGCCATGAATAACCTTGTCAAACATTAAAGGTTGATAATTGGCTCTATTTTAGACAATTTTTGAGGTTTTTTTGTTGTTTTTTGGCGTTTTTATCGGATTTTGGGTATTTTTCATAAAAATGAGGCAAAATAATCCACCTCTTATCCACAGTTTATTCTTTTTCTTTAAATAAAATATTTGAACACAGCTTTAACCATATTTTGATTGACCTTTATATATAAAAGTGGTTTCATTGTGTAGGAGATAGCTCCAGAGTCCACCAAGCAACCTGAAACCTGAAAATCGGAGAAAAAATCGGTATGTCACCCACCTGCAACCACAGCCACTACAATGTCTGCCAAAATCCTGTGCACAAATACCCAGGTAGGGGATTTAGGCAAAGAAATCAGGGTCCATGCTGCAGATTATGTGAAAAATGTAACCGAAAGATTGTTGTCGGTCGGTACACTGCTCACGTAAGCGGCATGCTGGGATTCCGGTAAGTCATACGAATGGCCCCGGCGCAATCGCGCCGGGGCCTAATAATTTCTATACTATAAAAAACAAAACAGCTCTGTATAGAGCTGTTTTGTTTTAACTTTTTTATCTAAAGTCTCTAAATAAAATACTATTTCTTCGCCTCAACAATGGCCTTTTCAACGTTTGGAGGAACAACATCGTAGTGATGGAATTCCATCGTCATAGTTCCTCTACTAAGAAATTTTTAATAATCTCGTAGGTCTCATCTGAAAGACGTTTATCTCCAAAAACATTATGTGACGCACCTAAAATAGTAGCCAAACTGAAATTTGACCCGTCCTCTCCAATTCTTCTATATCTTTCTATAATATCGTAAGGAATGACCTCATCCCTTTCGTTTGCTATTAGTAATTTTTTACCTTTGAAATTTTTCCACCAATAAAATGAATACGAGTCATTCCAACTATTAAGGGTTCTTAATTCTTTTGTAAAATTATCATCAAAATTCAGATTGTGAGCCTTTCTAGAATAAGCGGCTGGTACTTGCAAAATAACTTTATTGAAAACATTCTCAAGTTTCTCAACTAAACCCAATGCTACATATCCACCCATACTTACACCTAATACAGTAATTGGAATATTCGGATATTTATCGACGATCCATCTTGTAACACACTCTGCTTCTTTTATTCTTTTTTCCAAAGTCTGTTTAGTCAAATCACCTGAAGATAATCCAACTCCTGAAAAATCTAAACTTACAGAAACTACTTCTTCATCAATTAATTTATCTTGCCAATTTTTAAAACGTTCATTTCCAATAGTCTTACCTCCTCCAGGAAGAAAAATAATACACTTAGACACTTGTTTAGGCTCAACAAAATAAGCAGAGAGACTAATATTTTTTTCAGGATTTAAGACAATGTTCATAAAGTTTACAGCAAAAATTTATCACTCACAGAAAGAATAAACTCTCCGACTGATAGCATAGGGTCAGGATCAAACTTTTTACCAAGTACTACATCTAGAGGCCTAATATTGCATTGATTGGAACCTTTCAGAAAACCTGTGGTTATATTGCAAGTCGGTACATTTTCAAAATTATATTCATCTAAAAGCCCAGACTTGAGCCATTGTTTCTTAAACTGTGGCAAATAAACTGCCTGCCTGAATCCACCTAAACATTTAAAACCATTGATAAAATTAAGAATCGTAAAAGTCAGTAGAGTACCGCAACACAACCTCTTGTTTATTAGCGCATCTATAACGAGATCTGGCCTGAGTTCTATTTTTGTATGTTTACCAATTAAAAAATTACTTTCGATTCT
>JAYUFM010000124.1:0-3824 GCA_043738715.1 bacterium
AATTCTATAAGGTTAATACAATTTGGAAATGAACTTCCTAAAATTGTTGAAGTATTTGAGAAATTATATAATGGTCGCATTCACAATATTGGGGCAAAAAAAGAATTGATAAAAATATTTGATATTAAGAACGTACAATACAAAAACCATCTTATGGTTAGTCTCGGATTAATTTCTGATTTTTACAAAAAGTCCTTCCATGATCATAAGAAACTGAATATTGATTCTCCCTTTGAATGGAAATATTCTGAATATTGGAAATGTACACACTGCAAAATGACAATTTCCGAAAAGACTGATAAGAGAGATAACATACTTATTTCTGAAACTACTGTGCAGAAATCTCTCTCATTATTTTTAGCAGAAAGCACTTTGAATAGACTTTGTAAGAAATGTTCTATGAAGCTTACCATATCGAAGGAATCTACTATGCACCCTAATATCTTACATCTGAGTTTCAAATCAGACTCAGAACACAATACCGATCAGTCTCTCTTCGTAGAAGAAGAATTCGTTATTGAAAAAGTCACTTATGATTTAGTGGGAGTAATTTATGGAGGTAACAGTCATTTTGTTTTTCGATTTCTTAAAGATGGCAAAGTATATGAAGCTGACGGAATGGCAGAGCATTCAAAATCTACAGAGCATAAAAAAGTAAGAGCAGCATTAAGTAAAGAAATTAAAGGATGTCATCGAGCATCTCTTAGTCGAATCATACATACTAAATTAATAGGTGAAAGAATAAAGAGAACAGCCCAAGATGCCTATTACCTAAAACGTTAATCAATTTTTTTTTGTATACTACTTTTTTTCTTGTGGCTTTACTTAGCCCTTCTTAACGGCGTTTGAATTTGATCTTTTACCCGCGCTCGAGTTATAGTTGGAGGTAATTTTACAGGGAATGCTTCCCACTGTTTCGCTAGCACTGGAGATAATATGCACCACTTTCACTTTAAATTTCACGGGGAGCTCGAAATTAACAATGTCGGATGGATTGCATCCTTCGGCAATCACAACGCTCCCGTAGACCTCCAAGAGAAGATCGCAGTTGTAAAACGCTGATACGTGAGGTGAGTTTATCACGTCTTCGCAGCACTTATGATCAGCGTTGAAAGCTTTTCTCATCCTGAAATGCTCTTTTTCTTCTTCAGCGTCTGCATCATTCACTCCTTCTTGCAGCTCTTCTGGAATTTCTTCGCTGAGCACCATGTAAAGCTTGTTCCTTTCTTCCCCTTCTTTGACTTTAGTGGAGCAGTTGAACCAATAGCAACCGTCTTCGACGCTGAACTTGGAGTCGGCTATGATGCAGTTGGTAGATTTCATGTTATTCAGAGATACGATTAGGTTGTAGGCCACCTGAAGCGGTAAGCCCACTTCGACGAACTCGACTCCATAATGAACGGAGTTGGATCTGACCGGTCTTTGCTTTAGATTGATAATACAACCGCAAACTTTGATGGCAGGAAAAATCGAGTTGACGAACCCATCTCCAGTGTTGTAGCGATACTTGAATTTCACTTCGCACCACCATCTAAATCCATGGTCTGGCTGCCCAGGCACCTTTATTCTATTTCCATCATCATCCACTTTGGATCCGTTTAGCTTCGTCATCTTGTCACTGATTGTGCGAATGGAAGGATTGGATCCCAACCACATCTGGTTAGGCTCTGGTCCAATGGAAAAGCCATCGTTATCGAGGATCAAATCAAGCAAAAGATTGATGTTATCGGGGTCCTTGTTAATCGCTTCGGAAACGTCCTTAACGTTGCGCCTCTGTATGTCCAGGATCATAGAATTCATACTCAACAATATCTATCACAAAGCTTCGTGGCAGACAATTAGTTTTGCCATGCAGATTTTCCTCTTGTAGCTGCTCGTAGTAGTCTTCAAAGTATGGTCGTCCATCTGTAAGGAAGAGAACGGTATAAGGTAAAATAATTTTACAGTAGACACGGCTAACGTTAGGCTAGAAAACACTCATTATCTCTTAATAACTTTTTTGCAAACAAAATTCATCTCATTTTTTGTATGGTGAAGATCAATATGAAACTAGGATATATATCAGGGTGCCTTCAGTATCTGACATTGATACAACCTCTCAGAGAATTTCTACAATAAGATGGGTAAATAGTGTAATATGATATCAAAACGTTTAAAATAAAACAAGTGTAGCCAAATACTGAGACTACTATCACCTAAAACAAAATTAATCTTTTTCTCTAGTCGTGACTAGAGAGAATTTATTTCTCTAGTCGTGACTACGATTCCACATATGGTGCATATTTCTACATAATAGACGGAATATACGGTTAATGGTATATTATTTTTAGAAGACTTTACGGTATTCTATGTTGTCTCTTGAGGATGGCACTGTCTGGGAGGAAAGCTGTGGTAAGGGAAGTCCTAAGTTTTATGAATTCTCGACGATATTCATAACTTCCGCTTCATTATTACCGAACAACTGAATTTTGGATATGGCGGATACTTTCTCGAATGTAAAATTGGGCCCAGAATCGTTTGTTGACCTCGCTGTTTCGCACCTAGTGACTGAGATGTTTCCCATCAAGAAAATAGTCGATAAACCATTTTTTGATCTGTACTCTTTGTCACTCGACGAACATTTGGCATCAACCCTCATAAACAAGGACGTAGTAGATGACGAAAGTTTTGGAAAATCGTACATTCTGTTTGGAACCTTTCAAATGATGTCATTGAATGGGTATATTGTAGTTTTTCCACCTTCAGCTGTGAAAAACCAATTTGTCTCTAAGTCGGCAATGCAACTGATAGTAGTCAAAAAGGAAGGCAAAACTTATAAAGCAAAATTAACCAGGCGAATTCCAACTATTTCCAAGCTTTTTGTGGTTTCGGAGTATCTTTCCTTCAATGTATTTTCAACGACAGTACTCATCACAACAGGAACAAAGATATCAGTTCAATTTAGTACTGATTACTGGAACAATAGTGTAGGCAACACTGGATTCACTCCAATTTATGACACAAACACGTTACTCAAAAGAAAACGTGTCACCCTTATATCTGAAGACACGGCGGCCTCACTACTCGAGGGATCAGATCGTAAGCCATCTTCTTCATCGTCTTCGTCTGGTAAAAAATTCAAGAACCTGCTTAAAGGAGCGACTTCAATTTACACTGATGTTAAGGCAACCAAGTTGAAGAATAATGCAATGGCAAATCTTCGTGAAGAAGCTATATCTCTCGTTGAAGACGCTTTTTCAGAATCTATTTCGCCAGAAGACTTCGTTGCTGGATATCTGGAGTTGAAATCGCATTGTGACAACCGTTTCATGTTAGGGGCTATTTCTGCTAACATACTTATGGATGCAACTTTTCGGATTTCAGACTGCTCTTCATTACCAAATGATTCTATAATTACCAAAGCTGGAATAGATGTTGACCAGGTGAGCGCACACCATAATATACTAGAACGAATCAGTAGTTCATAAATGTATTTTTAATCGATTACAACCCTCTTTATCCTTTTACTTAGTTCGTCATCAAGTTTAATTTTGATTTCGTGGCTCTGAGAGATCGAAATAAAAAAATGGATTGTGTGCAAAATAATGTGATGGATTTCAGTTTCTTAAAAATTGTATACGACAGTATTGAAGATATTTTAAAGGATTCAATAAATGAAACAACGACTTTTTCATCAGAGTTGATTAATCAAGCGCAGAGTCGTAAAGGTTCTAGTTTGGATACTGCATTAGTACGATCTCATTATACTAGTTTATGCACAGGAGGTATTTCAAGCCAAACTCTTAATATTTCATTCAAATCTAGTACAAGATATCGAGATGACA
>JAYUFM010000125.1:0-10434 GCA_043738715.1 bacterium
GGGAGTTTTTTTGTAGACTTTTGCAGATTACTGAAATCTTTTCTTTAATTTTAAAATATTTTTTTCTATAAAATGATACGAGACTACGGCACAAATTATTGAAATAATGAGGGTTAAGAAAAAGACAAAAATCAATTGTCCAATTGAATGATAAGTTGTTGCATATCCCCCCTTGTAAATAACACCCATTACTGTCACCAAAACTATCATATGGTAACAGTACAAACCGTAGGAAATCTGCCCTAAATAGACCAGCATTTTTTGAATCGGGTGTCGTCCTGTTATAAATTCATCACGAAGTCCAGCCAAACGTGCAATAATAAACCCGAATAAGACAGCAAAGACAACCGGTTCTGTGGCAATTAGTAACCTACGAATCACAATTTGATCAACATCGAAAATAGATGACCGTGACAAAATTAAAATAATCAAACTTGAATAATAAATTAAAAAATACTTTGTATGACTTAAGTTTTTCGCCCACAAAGTAATTTTTGATTTTTCAAAGAAAAACCAGGCTACAAGACATCCGATAGCAATGTCTGACATAACAGAAAAAGTCGAATACTTTATTGTATTGTAATCGTATGGATAGGCGTGAATAAATCTATACACAGTAGAAACGAGAATAACTGATAATAATATTAACGGAATATTGCGCTGTTTGATTTTGCGAATAACAAGTGGCCATAATAAATAAAATTGTTGCTCTACAGAGATTGACCATAAAACAGCCAAAGTCACAGACGGCGGCGTATTGATAAACATATTAAAATTACCTATAAAAAAAACATACCACGGGTAACTATTCAGGCCGTCAGAAATATTGAATGGAACAGCCTGGCTTATACCCAGTAAATTCATGTAATAAGGCAACGCCCAAACTGCTATAAATATAGTGATGAAATAAACTGGCCAAATACGTAATAACCTACGCATGTAAAACTTTCTAATATTTATTTCACCGTTTTGATGCTTTTCACTCATAAGTAAATATGTGATGAGAAAACCACTTAAAACAAAGAAAAATGTTACACCTAGGTCACCATGAGTTAAAAAAACTTCGCGAAAATCACTCCATCTATGACTTGTATTTATATAACCAAAAAATAATGATGCATGGGAAACAAAAACTAGCATAAATGCAACAAAACGCACTATGTCTAATGATGGGAAATACTTATACTTTTGATGGTAGGAAACCGTTGGAGAGTTTGTCATGTTGAACTGTATAATGATTGTAGCCTAACTATGGCTAAAAAGGAACGTTATTCGAGGTGGCACTAAATCATGGCAAATTCGCTATTAATTGATAGTATATATAGATAATTCTTAAAAACCCAAACAACATGATTTCTTTTATTATCCCGACAAAAAACGAAGAAAAAGTTATAGAGGAAAGTTTAAAAAGACTCTCTCAATATACTGGCGACAAAGAAATCATTATCTCTGATGGTAACAGTACCGATAACACATTATCAATAGCAAGAAAGTACACTCAAAACATTGTCGAAAACACATCTGGTATCAAACAAACAATTGCCGAAGGTAGAAACGAGGGTGGAAATGTAGCCAAAGGTGATTTTTTAGTTTTCATGGATACAGATGTGACCATACCGGTGCCAGATCTTTTTTTTAAAAATGCTATAAGTGTTTTTGAAAAGAATATAAATCTTGGTGCTTTGACTGCTTTCATTACTGTAGAGCCTAAATCAGCAACAATGATGGACAGAATTATTTTCAAATTAATGAATATAAATAATTTAATTTCAAACAATTTTTTTGGGATAGGTGCTTCTATGGGAGAATTTCAAATGATCAGGCGTGATGTTTTTAACGCAGTTGGTGGATATAATAAAGAGCTTGCTGCCGGTGAAGACTATGAAATGTTCCGTAGGATTTCAAAATCATATAAGACAACAGTCGTAAAGGAACTTACCGTATACCATTCTGGACGTAGAGTTCACCAAGTCGGATGGTTAAAACTACTTCCCCTTTGGTTTATGAACTACATATCAACCTTATTATTTAAAAAGTCTGTAAGTAAAGAATGGAAGGAAATACGTTAATTTTAAATTAATTAAACTTCGCGGACCGCGTGTACGTCTTTGTACTCAACTTGAAAATACTTTTTAGTAAATGCATATTGAAAAACAATATATACGACTACCATTGGAGCAAGGATTACGAAGCTTTGTAATGTTGGTGCAGTAACATTAAAAAACTGAATAACCCCAGGAAACTGGAATAGGCAAAGGAGTGCTGCAGTTTCAATAACAGCAAGTAAGACAAATTGTTTCTTTTGAATTTTAGTTGTAATTCCACTATAGACACCAGGGGTAAATATGAAGAAAATAAATCCAAGAATTATAAAGCTTAGAATCACAAGTCCTGATGGGCTCTGGTCGTGCAGATTTGTCAGGCCTACATATTTTTTACCTATAAAGAATGCCAGTATAACGACAAGGGATTGAAATATTGCCGAAACAGTAGCAAATGGTAGTACACGTTTCAAAAAATCTTTCTGGGGTTTGAAAACATGAGCGTGAACTGGTCGAATAATCCAATAAAATATAAGGAATCCCGGAAAACCTACAGTAAAGTAATTAATGAAAGTAATATTAAGAGGAGTCAGCGGGAATGAAAATCCCATCATTGTAAGAACAATAAAGAAAAAGAACCCTATAAATGTCTGATTGAAAAAGATACTGGCACAAATTTCAATATTTTCAATAATATTTTCTGACAAAATAATTCCACCCGGTAAATCCAGAAAATTATTCTTTGTCAAAATAATTGAAGCTACCTGCCTTGTAGCTTGAGCACCGTCGAACATTGCAATTCCGAGATCCGCTTTTTTAATAGCCAAGGCGTCATTCGCACCGTCCCCTATCATTGCAGTAAATCCGCTTGTTTTCAAAGCGGAAATAATTTTTTCTTTTTGATCTGGTTTTATTCTGGCAAAAATAGTGTTCTCTGAAACTTTCTCTAAATAATCTTGGTCTGTCCATTCGTCCATTTCTGCACCAGTAATGACATTGTCAGTATTTGTTATACCCGCAGACTTGGCGACAGTCCTCACTGTATCTGGACTGTCACCTGAAATAACTCTGATTTGTACACCTCTGTTTTGAAAAAAATTAATAGCTTCTTTTATTCCATCACGTAAGTCATTGTTAATAACGTACAATGAAATTATAGAGAGGTCAGCTTTTTTCAAGTCACGAGGCATAGTATCATTGTTCGATCTTGCAAAACAAACTAGGCGTTTTCCTGTTTTTGCCTCTTGATCTATCAAATCCTTGAGCCATTCCTTTTCCTTTGCATCTCTGCAAAAAGGCAGAAAAATATCAGGGGCACCGGCTAAAATTATATGCTCTTTAGAATTCTTTTTTGAGTGCACCGCACCAAATTGTCGAGCTGATGAAAAAGAAAGGTTATCCACTATTTCACCAACATCTTGATTATCGATATCCCCTCTTATGACCATCATGGTTTGCGAAGTGTCTCCTGTTCCTGCCACATACGCAAGGACCGCATATTCAGAAAGTTCTTTTGTGATTCCTTCGGCCTCATACACACATTCAACTGATAGATTGTTATCTGTTAAAGTTCCCGTTTTATCAATACACAAGTTTCTAATTCTCCCTACCTTTTCTACCGCATTAATTTCCTGAACTAGGATACCTCGATTATATAAATGTGCAGCTCCATACGAAAACAATAATGTAATAATGACCACCATACCTTGTGGCAGTAGAGCACTTGTTAAAGCACCAACGCTTTGAATAATCTGTACTGTAGGTTCACTAATCAAAAATCCTCGACCTACTACGAATAAGATAATAAGCATCAATGTATACCCCGTGTACTTTATAATAGAATTAATTGAACGTTGGATTGGGCTAATACTTGGTGAATACTTTTTAATTGTCTTCGTCATCTCCGCGATTTTACTTTCAGTGAAAACCTTTTCTGCTACCATAACAGCAAGACCAGAAGTGACAATACTGCCTGCAAAAATTTCATCATCTTTATGGCGAGGAATAGAAACAGACTCACCAGATATCATCGCTTCATTTACCTCAAACCCTCGACTTGATTGCAATCGACCATCACATGGTATCTGATCCCCCACTTTTAATTTAACAGTATCCCCTACTTGTATATTTTCAGCCAAAACAATTTCTTCTTTACCATCTGGCATAAGCCTGATAACTTTTAGTGCTGTTAAGAATTGCAATTTTTCAAGAGCCAACCACGAACGAATTTCTTGGGCAATTCCAATTATCATATTCCAAATAGTAATGATACCTAGAAAAATACCTTCTCTAGCACTTCCAAAAATAATCAAAAGTGCCACCACCGCAAAGATAATACCGTTAATTAAAAGAAAAACATTCCTAAAAACGATAGAAGTTACGGCATGAACCTTTACCCTAAATGATTCTTTTGAGGAATTTTTCATATCTGTCTATTATATCCCATAGATAGGAATTTGAATTTACACGGATTTAAATTATTTGAGAAAATTAAAATAGCATTAAGCTCCAATTCCGTGACATTTTTTGTATTTTTTTCCACTTCCACATGGACAAGGATCGTTACGTCCTACTTTTTCACCAATTTCATTTTTTACAGCTACTGCAGCTTTTTTCAAAATCTGTCCGTCTTTCGTCTTCATTGCATTCAAATTTTCAGCGATTTCACCAGTCACAGCATTATAAGAATTGGCATCGGGCTTTAATTCAACTGTACGAATTTTTTCACCTACACCAACCTCTCCAGTCACATTTTCTAGTGACTTAATAACTTCAGAATCAATGCCTGCTTCCATTTGTTTAAACAATCTCAAACCCTCACTCTTGTATTCAACCAATGGATCACGTTGTCCATAGGCGCGCAAACCAACACTTGATCTCATGTAATCCATGATCTCTAAATGGTCTACCCAGAACAAATCAACTGCCTGTAAAATGATACCTCTCACAGTATTCAAAAAGGCAGTCTCCCCCATTAAATTTTTCTTTTCCTGAATTTTATGTCGAGCTTCTAGTGGTGCATGCATAAGCAGTTTTTCAAGCTCTTCTGAAACAACTGAGGAATCTCCAATTAATATTCTGCGACGACGCTCGTACACGCGTTTTCTTTGCTGGTTTAGAACGTCATCATATTCTAGGACATGTCGACGTGAATCAAAATGAATTCCTTCAATACGTGATTGCGCACTCTCCAGAGATCTTGAAACTATTCGGTTTTGGATTGGTTCATCTTCAGCAATTCCTAAACGTCCCATCATTTTTTTGATAGTGTCACTTGCGAATACTCTCATTAAATTATCATCAAATGAAACATAGAATTGGCTAGCACCTGGATCACCTTGACGACCTGATCGTCCTCGCAACTGGTTGTCTATACGTCTTGCTTCATGGCGTTCTGTTCCCAAAACGAACAAGCCCCCTAATGATCTGATTTCTTCATATTGCTCCTTAGTGGCGGGTACACCACCCAATTTAATGTCTACTCCTCTTCCTGCCATGTTTGTTGCAATTGTCACGGCACCCTTACGTCCGGCTTGCGCCACAATTTCTCCTTCTTTTTCTGCGAATTCTGGTTTTGCATTCAAAACGGCATGAGGTATACCTTCCTTTTTCAAGTATTCTGCCAATAACTGGTTTTTTTCAATTGAAGCTGTACCAACAAGAACAGGTTGCCCTCGTTTGTTTAATTCTTTTATAGTCCTTGCGATTGCCTTGAATTTACCTTTTTCATTTTGAAAAATTAAATCACCATGATCTACACGTGAGATTTTTCTATGTGTTGGAACCTCAATAGTGTCTATTCCGTAAACCTTCAAAAATTCTTCCGAACTTGTCATGGCAGTACCTGTCATACCGGCTAATTTTGGATACAATCTAAAATAATTTTGATACGTAATTGAGGCATATGCACGAGTCTCCTGATTTATTTTTACATTTTCCTTTGCTTCGATTGCTTGGTGCAGACCTTCACTCCATCGTCTTCCGGGTTGTAAACGTCCTGTTGAAGGATCCACGATGATCACCTGTCCGTCTTTTACTACATATTCAACGTCTTTGATAAACAATGCCTTGGCTTTTATAGCATTTTCCAAATGGTGCACAAATTTAATTCCACCATCACTATAAATGTTACCCATTCCAAGTTCTTTTTCGGCAAGATCAATACCAGCACCAGTCAGTGCAATTGTTTTAAACTTTTCATCAACTGTGTAATGCTCTTCCTTGCTCATTTTTCCAGCGATTTTCGAAAAAGTATTATAAAAATCATCTGAATCAGCAAATGGAATTGCAATAATCAAAGGGGTGCGTGATTCATCAATTAAAATTGAGTCGACTTCATCAACAACTGCATAATAAAAATCTCTTTGACGTAAACCCTGAATATTTTTTTCCAAATTATCTCTCAAGTAATCAAAACCAAACTGACTATTGGTTCCATATGTAATATCTGCAGCATAGGCCTGTGATCTGTCACATGGTCTTAGAAATTCGTATTTAACTTTAAACAACCCTGTTTCATTTACCTGTATTTCTAATTCTTTTTCCTTATTTTTTTCATCTTCTGAAATCTCACCATTTTCTTCATTAATATGCTTTGCGTCATACAAATATGATGCATCGTCATTTACAACACCAATTGTTAAGCCGAGGAACGCATAAATTTCGCTCATCCACACAGCATCACGACGTGCGAGGTAATCGTTAACAGTAATAACATGGACACCTCGTCCTGATAGCGCATTCAAATAGGCCGCAAGGGTTGCCATCAAGGTCTTTCCTTCTCCGGTTTTCATTTCGGCAATATTTCCTTCATGCAAAATCATTCCTCCAATCAATTGAACATCATAGTGTCTTTCATTTCGGATTCTAAACGACGCCTCTCGAACGACAGCGAAGGCCTCTGCCAAAACAGTAGACAGCGCCTCCTGTAAAGTTTTTCCCTGTGACTCTTCATGTGCAATTTTTTCCTTTAATTCAGCTGTTTTAGCTTTTAATTCAAGATTAGAAAGTAATTTAATATGCTTCTCTAATGCATTGATTTCATGCACTATTTTAGAGTATTTCTTAATATGTCGGGACGAATGTGTGCCGATTAGTTTTGATATAAAAGACATAGTTTTAATACTATATCATAGCTTCATGGTTTACAACTTGACACTTATAATGTATAGAAATTCTCTATTCCGCACCATGGACAGAACCAATTTTTCTTTGATATAGGTGCGCCCCCGACAGTCCACCATTTTTTACAGATAAGACAATTAAAATGATACAGTTTTTCAAGTGAGACTAATCCATTCTTTTTAGGTACAACAGATTTTTTGTTTTCTATTTTTCTTGCTCCTTTTTTGTCTTTCATTACCAGAAATTATATCACAAACAAAAACACCACCCTTTCAGATGATGTTTTTGTAAGTAGGAAGAAAATATTTAATTATTTTCTCTTTCCTTTTTTAGAAGCCTTCTTCTTTTTCGCTGCTGGCTTTCGCTTTTTAGCGACAACCTTCTTCTTTTTTGCTGCCATGATTTTTTTTGTAAATTAAAAGATCTCTTAATTCGCGTTTCCGTACTGATCGACTTTAATTACAAAATAAATTTTTGTGTACCAGACGAAAACTCGTGCCTTAATTATCGTTCATAATGAAGTACACTGCAATGTTTTTTAATATAATTGTGTGGATAAGTTATGTAACAAAATATTTTTGTAATTTGCTAAAAATAATTTAATAAAAAAATATCTTTACATTTTGTGTAAAGATATTTTTTTATTTATATATTTTTTATTTTTCCTAACTGAAATTTACTTTGTTGGATCTTCCCCGTTCTGAATCATTTGAATATATTTATCTCCTTGTGTTTTGAATTGTGGTTCAATTTTTTCTGCAGTCTTTAATTCACTGATTGCATCATACTTTCGATTCACTTTTATATACAATGCTGCTAGTGAAATGTGTAGCTGTGCATTATTTGGGTCTGCTGCGATCTTCTTTTTTGCCAATGCTTCAACGACATCAAATTTACCATTGTCCATATATGCCTGAACTAATCGGGCATCTGATTCAACATTTGTTCCCTGTACCAAACTTGCGGCCTCATCCGCTTTGCCTGCATAGATTAATACATATGCATACAAGACTCTTGCATCATCATTTTTTGGTTCTAATTCGAAAGATTTTTTAAGTAGTGATACTGCAAGATCATATTTCTTTATACTGTAATCTATCAATGCTTCTTGTGTAATGAACTGTTGCTTTGTTGGTGAGAGCGCCTCTGCTTTTTGCAATTGCTCGATAGCACCATTAATGTCTCCAACACGAGATAGGTAAAGACCAAAGAAATAATTATATCTTGGGTCACCAGGGAATCTCTCTAATTGTTTTGCATACTGGTCACGAGTCATACCATCAAAATCAGATTTCACTTGATCAGATGTTGAAGTAGATGTAACAACAGAAGCTGAAATTTCAATCAGTCTCTCTCTTGCTTCAGCCAATCCTAAAGTTGTATTTGAATCAAATATTCCCTTTAGATAAGAGTAACTTTCTGTCGGACTACCGCCAACTACCTTACCTGTAGAATCATAGTGATTTGAAAGTGCCTGAATTGCCAAAATCAAATTATGAGAATTTTTATAAGGTTTGTAGTTTACGTAATACAAAGATGCGACTAATGCAACGACAGCAAGTGTTGAAACAAACAATCTAGAACCCTCCAAAGGCAGCAGTGGTGCATGTGCATATTCTGCTTTTTTAGGATTAGCTAATTCATTTGCAGAAACATTTCTCTCGTGGAAATAAGATAGCAATAGAAAGAAAACTAAATAACTAGTTAAGTTGTCGAACACAAAGAAGTTGTGAACAAAGTATCCGAGGAGAAGTCCACTGATGACGGCTCTTTCTATTAGTGGCCACTTGTGTCCTTTTCCATGATCAGGATGTTTTGACCATAAAGTCATTATTAATGCTACGAAAAGCGCAAGATAACTGATCAGTCCCAAGAAACCTCCAGCAATCAACCAATCGAAGAATACGTTGTGAGTTCTATCAAACCATTGTTCCTGTGAATACGCTGCGGGGTTGTAATACTTTGCAAAAACATAACCGAAATTATCCTGTCCCCAACCAAGAATTGGCCTTTCTTCCACACCCTTCCATGCCATTGGCCATAACAATCCTGCACGAGAATAACCCTGTTGTTCCAAAACACCTGAAAGATTCCAAGTCACCAAAGAACTGTAACGATCTACAAGTGGGTGGCTTTTAGCAAAATCGCTGCCTCTTAACATCCCCAACACTCCGATAACTATGACAGCCACCGCAAGAATTGAAACTCCTAGGTATTTTACTTTTTTACTTTGTTTTTCTCTGAATGCAAGAATACCTGCAGTTAATAAAACACCCAGTCCAAGACCAAGTAATGCACCTCTAGTTCCTGTCTGGAACAAAATAACGATGTTAAAAACAATGACCAATGCATAACCAAAGATTCTAGATAACATATCCTTGATATCCTTTCTAGCAAAATGAGATAACAAAAAGAATAAAGCTAAGAATATATGTAGGAGCGCGTAGATACCAAGATAACTTGAATTTCCCAATGTTCCTTGAATTCGGATACTAACTGCGGCTGCAGCTCCATCTGTTGACTGGGATAGGTCTTGTAGTGCTTTTAAACCAACGATTATAGAGGCTGCCATTGATGTGTGGAATAAATACACCCACAAACGTCTCGTGTTCATAACAGATGATGTAACCAAGAAAAGTAGTCCCAGGTGAATCAACATCAGGTAACCTTCCATTCTTTCGTAATTACTCCAGAAACTCTTAGCTGGAGCGACACTAAAGACTGTCGCAAGCGCCATGACAACAAGAAAACCAATCATTGCATATGCGATCGGTGATTTTTTAGGTAAAAATGAACGGTTATAACAAACTAGAATAATGTACAAGGCCGTCATTATTTCTATGATAGTTCTAAAATAAAAAGCCTTACCAGTAATATATGGGAAAAACAGTCCGTCACTGACAATATATGGCATTGCTAATAATAGAAAAACGAGGGCAATAATCGAATACTGCAGGTATTTTGAAGTTGAATTCATGGTATAAAGCGGAAATTACTTAATTAATAAAGGAATAGGAAAAGTATATCACGGCTTTAAGGGGTTGAATATATTCCACAATATGAGCCTTATTGCACTATTTTTTAATTATTTGCTTTATTTTTTTAAGGTTTTGTATAGAAATAACAAGTAGCAATTGACCTAGAAATTTCCTATAAATAAAATTAACTACACTAAATTTAAAATGTTCAAACGGATATATTTTCTTCGCATACTTCCACCAGTATTTAGCATTGATTCCATTATAAGTATATTTCCAAGGTTTTTGAA
>JAYUFM010000126.1:0-3746 GCA_043738715.1 bacterium
TAACACCCCAAGGTGGTGAGACTTTCACGGCTGGAAGCAGTATCAATGTAGCTTTTTCAGGAGCCAAGGTAGGTGAATTATACCAAGTAAATCTTTTGTATCCTGCGACTGGTTCACCGATTACTTATAATCTAGGTAAAATCACAGGAACATCAGGTGATACAAATACAAATCCGTTTACTATCCCTTCAAGTGTCCCAACAGGAAACCTGTATACAATTCAGGTGATTCAGTTAACAAATAATGGTTCGTGCTTGAACGCTTGTGCGATTGC
This sequence comes from bacterium, assembly GCA_043738715.1. GTDB lineage: Bacteria > Patescibacteriota > Minisyncoccia > Phycocordibacterales > CAIZLB01 > JBAXAB01. The sequence goes on from JAYUFM010000126.1 coordinate 275, forward strand.
AGAATCTAAAAAGTTTACAATCAATCCTGCTACAACTGCTCAAAGTTCTCCAACAATGACTGCAAGTAAGACCACACTAGTTTCAGGGGATAGTGTTAAATTGAGCTTTACATGGCCAGCAAATACGACTTCTGCATTACTGACAATTTCATGTACACCATCTGTAAATACTGGGTCAGCAAATATTTGTAACACTAGCAAGGACGTAACAAATATTGCAGATTACACTTTCTCATTATTTAATGCTTCATCACAAAGTCAGGATGTATCGGTTTCGTACCGAGTCCTTCCAGGTGCAAACGGAGCAACAAATGGTGTAGGAACAACATTGTCAGTCACGTCGATTAACCCGACGATCTCCTCAGCATTGGATGTTGGAACTGATACTGGAAATGCAGCACAGGAAATTGTAAGAGTGTATGGGCAAAATTTACCAAATAATCTAAGCGTCGCCGACACAAATACTCCTGATTATGCAAATAAGCCTAGAATCCCTGTTGGAAGACACGATGCAACATTTATGGATTTATATGTCCCAAAGGCAACAACAGCAGACAGGACGTATAATTTTATACTTTACTATACGGATAGTAATCAGGTGGTACAGCAAACTTTGTCTGTGTCTATAACTTTGAAGAAACCAGTTGTTGTAAATACCGCAGTTCTAAAAATCAGCACTGCCAGCGTTCCGGCCGGTGTTGCAGGTACTAGTTATTCTGCTCCAATAGAAGGTTCGAATGGTACAGATTCATACAATTGGATTATTGCATCAGGAAGTTTACCACCTGGTATTAGTTCAGTGTTGTCTACTTGTATAACGGCTCCTTGTAAGGCGCCATTCTACCTTTATGGAACACCAACAACTGCTGGAACTTATCCATTCACAGTTAGATTAACCTCTGGTTCTGAAACTGTGACAAAGGATTATCAGATAGTTGTTACTGCTCCAACCTCGTTATTGCCAAGTTCATTGCTCAAGACTACAAACAAAGCATCAGTTTCTGACATTTTGAAGCAATTGTTTAGATAGTCGAATAATAAAGGAAAATAAAGAACACCCCCGGCATAATTTAATGCCGGGGGTGTTCTTTATTTTCCTATTGATTTTTGGCCATTTTTTGGTAATGTATATAGGCGAAATTTGATTGCGTGCGCGTGTAGCTCAGTTGGTAGAGCAAACGACTGATACTCGTTAGGTCCCAAGTTCGAATCTTGGCACGCGCACGCAGTTCGATTTTGACGGTCTTTCGGGGCCTTAACTTTTAAAAGTTTTGGACCTTTTAGATTTATATTTCGATTCTCGCACAATTAACAAATCATCAATAAATTTTTATAAAACGTATGTCAATGCACCTTGGTAAAAAAACAAAAATAGTAGCAACTATCGGTCCTGCCACTGAATCACAGGAACAATTGGAAAGAATGTTAAAAGCTGGAATGAATGTCATGAGAATGAACTTTTCACATGGTGATTTCCCTGAACACCAGAACAAATTGGACAACTTGAAAAAGGCTATAAAGAAGACTGGGATCCCAGCTGCAATTTTACAAGATTTGTCAGGTCCAAAATTTAGAATCGGTGCATTCTACCAAGAGCGTGTGAATTTGAAAGTTGGAGATCATATTACTTTGACTCCAGAAAATATTGTTGGAGACGAAAAAAGAGTTTCAATTAATTATCCAACTCTACACAAAGAATTGAAAGTGGGAAATATTATTATGGTTGATGATGGTAAAAAGAAATTTGAAGTGGTAGAAATCAAAGGAACAGATATCAAATGTAAAATCCTTATTGGTGGAGAGACAAAAGGAAAAAGAGGGGTGAACCTACCGGGTGCATATTTGAAAGTTAGTTCTCTAACTGAAAAAGATAAAAAGGATGTTGTATTCGGTATCAAGAATAAGGTAGATATTGTTGCGTTCTCATTCGTTAGAACACCTGATGATGTTAAAGAATTGCGTGATATTTTGAATAAAGCAAAATCAAAGGCGCTTATTTGTTCAAAGATTGAAACACAAGAAGCTGTTGAGCACATTGATGAAATTATTGAATTGTCAGACATGATCATGGTTGCTCGAGGAGATCTTGCGGTTGAAATCGGTTATGAAAATGTTCCAATCGTTCAAAAAATGATGATTGAAAAGTGTAAGGCTTCTGGTAAGCCAGTTATCTTGGCTACACAGGTTTTGGAATCAATGATTACAAGCCCAGTTCCAACTCGTGCTGAAGTATCAGATATTGCAAACGGAATGCTTGATGGCGCTGATGCAATTATGTTGTCAGAAGAAACAACATTAGGAAAAAATCCTATCGCTGCTGTTGAAATGATCACAAAGGTTGCATTGAAGGTTGAAAACGATCCATATCACAAGTTTATGGTTACAGGTGATAGAGGGGATCATGATAACGTGAGCGAGGCGATTGCTTCTGCTGCTGCAAAAACTGCAGACAGAATTGAAGCGACTGCGATTGTGGCAATGACAGATTTTGGTCACGCTGCACGATTCGTTTCTCGACATCATCCTGCTCAGCCAATTATTGTTATGACCCCAAATCAGACGACATTTAATCAGGTTTGTGCATTGTATGCATGTTACCCAGTTATGGTTCCTAAAATGAAAAGTTTCGAAGAAGCATTGAAGACTGTAAAGCCACTTCTTCAGAAAATGAAGCTTGTTAAGAAAGGTGATGAAATTGTAGTCCTTAGCGGAGTACCGTTTAACAAGACTGTAGAAACAAACTTGATGTCTGTTGAAATTATCTAGTACCCAATTCAAATACAATGTTGCGTATCCAAACAACGGATGAGCCAAAGATAAATGCAGGTGCATACATTAACAGTCTGTTGGCGACTCATGCTGATGGTCCTGTTCTCTTGATGCTTGCTGGAGGTTCGTCGCGTGAAGTTGTTGAAATTATTGACCCAGATTTATTAACTGATCAGGTTACAGTGACTGTAACTGATGAAAGGTATACAGATGATTTAGAGGGAAATAACTTCGCTGCTTTACAAGGGACGAGTTTTTACAACTCTCTAATTAATGCCGGTTCATATTGTATTGACACTCAAATTTTTTCTGGTGAAAATCATGAAGATCACGCAAAACGTTTTGCTAAAAATCTAGCTGAATGGAAGCGCGATTTTCCAAATGGAAAAATTATTGCATTGTTTGGTATTGGAAAGGATGGGCACATTGCAGGTGTCGTTCCAAATATATATTCTGCTGATGAATTTAAATTAAAGTTTAATACAGAAGGTATTTGGGTTACAGACCTATTAGCACCAGGGAATGATCACGTTGAAAGAACTACTGTAACTTTTCCTTTTATGAAGTCTATAGATTTTCCACTTGTCTATATTACTGGGGTTGAAAAAACAGAGGCATTGGCAAAAACTATCGCAAAAGAAGGAGACTTGTGTGTAACTCCTGCAAGAATCTTGAACGATATGAAAGAGCCCATTATTTTCAC
>JAYUFM010000127.1:0-3664 GCA_043738715.1 bacterium
GGCACATCGGTGAATATGGGTTGCAGTTTCTATTTTTAATAATCGCGATTGCTTTCATTAGGAACGGTATACAAATGGAAAGTCCCCTCAGAATCCTCCTTGGTGCAGTAGTGATCAGCAACGTAATACCCTGGTGTCTTGGCTTTAGGATAAGGCAAAAAAGGAAGGCGGCCACTCTAGCCACCACTGTTTCCACCCCAACCGCAAGTAAGGGCTAGCGGTTGGGGTGTTTTGGTTAATTCTACGTTATAATAAAAATAGGCAATCTAGCTTTTATATAACCAAACCAACATGAATAACATTTTTGAATCACTGCAAACGAACTTCAAAGGCGACATAGATTTTTTAGAAAAAACTCTTGATAATTATTCACACGATGCCAGTCTTTTTGAAATTAAACCTCGAGTAGTTGTTTATCCAAAAGATGCAAGCGATATAAAGACATTAGTTAAGTGGGTGAGCGATCACAAAAATGAAGACCCTACTTTATCCATAACAGCCCGTGCTGCTGGTACTGATATGTCAGGTGGATCTATTGGTGCTTCTATAATTATGGATTCAATGAGGTACATGAATAAAATAATTGATGTAAAGCCCGATTTTGCTATTGTTCAGCCTGGATGTTTTTATCGTGATTTAGATAAAGAAACCCAAAAAATAAATCGGTTTATGCCAGCCTATACTGCATCACGTGAAATTAATGCTGTTGGAGGAATGGTTGGAAATAATAGTGGAGGTGAAAAGGCTATTAAATATGGCAAGACAGAAGAATATATAAATAGTCTAAAAGTTGTTTTGTCGGATGGGAATGAATATTTGATTAAATCTTTAACCAAAGTAGAACTGGAAAATAAAATAAATAATTCAGAAAGTTTTGAAAAAGATTTGTATACAAAGATATTTGCATTAATAAATAATAATTACGAACAGATTGTTTCCGCTAAACCGAATGTCTCTAAAAATTCAGCAGGGTATTATTTGTGGAATGTTTATGATAAGCAGGCGGGTAAATTTGATCTGTGCAGGTTGATAGTGGGGTCGCAGGGAACATTGGGGATTGTCACAGAAATTAATTTTAGATTGGTGCCGACACACGCGTATTCAAATATTCTAGTTGTTTTTCTACCTTCATTAGATGAAGTCAGCAAATTGGTGACAGAAATACTGCCATTTAAACCGGATAGTCTCGAGACTTATGATGATAAAAGTATGATATTGGCTGTAAGGTTCTTTTTTGATTTCTTCAAGCAATTGGGTTTTTGGGGAGCCATTAAATTAGGTTTCCAATTTGTTCCTGAAACATTTATGATCCTCGCCGGGGGAATTCCTAAATTGATCTTGATGGTTGAATTTACTGGAGAATCTGAAGAAGAAATAAAGAAACAATTAACAGAAGTTCAAAACCATATTAAGCATTTTGGATTCCATACAAGAATTGCTCGATCTAGTGCCGAGGCCAATAAATATTGGAAGATTAGACATGAGAGTTTCAACCTACTTCGTAAGCATGTTAAAAACAAGAGAACAGCGCCATTCATTGATGACATCATTGTATTGCCTGAAAATTTACCTGAATTTATGCCGAAAATTAAGGCATTACTTGATGAATATAAATTGGACTACACAGTGCAGGGTCACCTAGGTAATGGAAATTTTCACTTGATTCCCTTGATGGATTTGAATTCTCCATTTTCTGCCGACACAATTCTTGAACTTTCCAAAAAAGTCTATACATTAGTTCACGAATATAAGGGTTCAATTACTGCTGAGCATAATGATGGAATTATTCGAACACCATTTTTGGAACAGCAGTTCGGCACTCAAATTGTAGGTTTGTTCAAACAAACAAAAGACATTTTTGATCCACTAAATATATTTAATCCAGGCAAAAAAGTAGGGGGGACTTTTGAAGATATCAAAAGGGATATTATGAAGAAAAACTAGATTATCCCTTTATTATTTTAGTAGACCACCGCCAAGATTAGTAACACTTTTCTCAATCTGTTGATGTTTATTGTCATTTGATGTGTTAATAATTAACGGTGTAGGTATTTCAGTGGCTTGATTTATCTGCACAGATGTTCCAGTAGTAGATTCTGTGTTTTTAACATCTACAGTTGTGCTCGCAGATAATGTACTTGTAGAGGTGCTGGCAGTTGTAATACTAGGCACAGCTGAAACACTTGTTTTTTCTATGTTGTGATCTTGTTTTGAAGTAACATCTATAATACTATTTTTTATCCCAACATTACCTGTAGTATTAACTTTATATTTTTGTGAATCCGGTACATTCTTATGAGTATTTTTATTCTTTACGATATCTGTATCAATATGCAAGGATTTTTCAAGATCTAGGCGTGACGTAACTGAGAGGTCAATTTGTCTATTAATGTTTTTTTCAATATCCAACAAATCAGTATTATTGACACCTGTCTTATCTACAAAATTAGATATTTCTTTCTTATGATCACTAAGGGATATCTTGAATTTGGCATTCAAAAGAATAGCAGTATTTATATCACCGGAATCTTTAATCTTTAAAATATTACTTTGTATTTCTTTAGATTTGGACAATATGTTTTCATTAATATCATGTTCCGTGTCAGCGTTCATCTTGCCCTGTATGCTTAACGTTTCTGCTTCTTCCAGTCTGGTTATGATTTGCTTCAAAGCAACCCTGGATTTTTCTTCAGGGCCAACTGCAAAGGCGCTCTCAACTTTTTCGTTCACATGTATCTTTACAGGATATAGAAAGCTCCCGGGAAGGGAACTCTGGGCAGCATATGCGGTACCACCAGTAAGAACAAAAATAATTAAAAACACTGAAAATGCATAAGTGTATTTTCTATTTTTCATCTGTCCTAAAAAAGCAGAAGCGTCCTTAAAATTTTTCATACAATATGACACAATCCTATTTGCTAGGGACATCTTTGGAACATAATTGTCCATAAATTGTTTTAAAATAATTGAGCCATTATTTTTCTCATCACGTGATAGTTTTTCGTTTTTCGCAGTAAGAAAAAGCTGTTTTATTTTTTCGTGCATATCGTGTTGCTCCTCTGCGTTGTTGTTGTAATTTTTATTCATGATTGAAAAGTTTCTTTAGTATTGATATTCCTCTATGCACTCTGACTGAAATGGTATTTTCAGAGACCCCAGTTATATGAGAAATTTCTTCTAACTCAAGCCCTTGCACATACCTCATAAAAACAGCTTCCCCATAAGGTTCTTGAATTTTCGATATTAGTTTAACAGCCTCTCCGCCATCAATGATATCAGCCACTGAACTATTTTCATCAAATGTGGCATCAAACCCACTATCATGTAGTTCATCTAAAGATGAAGAAAAACCACGTCGCCCACGCCTCCTGTATTCATCTATTATAAGATTTCCCGCAATCTTATATAATATCGCTTTTACACTTTTAAATTCCATCTTCTTTTCTGTGGCTAGGATCCACGTCTTTGTAAAAGTGTCCTGCATAAAGTCCTTAGCCATTTCACGGTCATTCAACTTGAAAAGGCAAAATCGGAACACCTTGTCCGAGTAGTTTTCATATACATCAAGAAATTTTTTTTGTGCATCCTCCATTAGTAAAGACGAAGAAAGGTGGTTTTGATTTCTGGACATATAATAAGGTGGTATAAGCCACTTTTCTTCGTT
>JAYUFM010000128.1:0-3617 GCA_043738715.1 bacterium
CTACCTAATGTGCTATTTGCAATATCATGAGGGTGGCCACCCACATTAATATTGTGATGCTGAACTGGTCCACTGAAGTTAACTGTCTCACTTGGGGTACTTGGATCTGCTGTAAGATGTTCATGTAATGCATGAACTCCATTGATCGCACCACGGAAAAGAGTTCCGGCGACGCCTGCAACCACTGCACCCTTAACAAACGCCCCTCGTGTTCGTCGTTTACGTAATTTATCAAAAGTTTGATCTTTTGTTTCTATATCACCTTCAACATCACCTACTGCGCTATTTTTTTCTGCAGTCGATTGGCCTTCACAGTATGTTTCGAAATCTCCTAATGTATTTGCAAGTCCAAGTCTTTCATATGCCTTTTTTGCTACCACTTTTGCTTCTGCTCTCGCGATGTCTAATTTTGTTCTTTCGATTTCAATTTCTTTTGGATCACTATATGAAAGCAGGTCAATTTTTTTCTCATCAGACAAATTAATGCGTGCATCAACACTTCCTACCAATGATAATAGTTCAATGATTTGCTGTTCATTCAAGTTGTTAGGATCTGTAGATTCGATATTTGCAATCGAAGTGTTCAAACTTTCTGTAACATCTTTTACAGGCAACATACTGTACGTTGTTTCATTTATTTCATTTCTGCGTTTAGAGGTATCTGGATTATAAGTCCTCCCAGCTGCCATAGCCCTAGCATGTTCGGCACGATCACGTTTTACAGCTTGGTTCTCTCTTATTCCTGCTAATGTTCCACCTGCGATCATTCCACCGCCTAACACACCGAATATTGCACGCCATGACCAGCTGGCAGCACGGGTTGCAATTGCAGTACCGATACAAAAAGCTGCAGCAAGTGTTGTTGTATTGACCCATCGTCCTATTGGCGACTTCGCCATAGCCTGAACTCTTTTATCAACCCATGAATAAGCCTCCTCGGTTCTAGCACCAGTTACAGCTTTACCAAAAGTCAGTTCAAAATTTAGATCAAGTTCTGCAATTGCAGCACCATGCTCTACTTGTCCACGTAGTTCTTTTGCATAGTCTTTAATGTTGTCAGCAATATTTAATGGCTCAAAATCTTTTGCCATTTTTTTATCACCATTTGTAAAAATGTCAGCGTAAACTCTGTTTATAGATTCAGTTAAATTATTCTCTGCAAAATTTCTATTTGGATTTGAAACATAATCTACAATAGCCTGTCTTATAGTATCTTCTGCTTCGGTTTTTTGTTCAGGTGTAACATGACTATTGTCTAATTTGTCTTTCCATTCACCAGAAACTTCGTGTACCATTCCTGGCGAGTCTTTCAAGAAGCGCTCTAATATTGCGTCTTTTATTCGACGATCTCCACTTCCCCCTGCGTCTTCTAATCCTTGAGTACTACCTGCTGCCAATATTTCACTCTTTACTCTTTTTATTTCCTTGGCACGATAATATTCAGCCATCCAATTGTGCTTCCAGATTTTTTTGAAAAATCCACTAACACCACGCAATTCCGCCTTGTCCCTTGTCATATTTTCCGCTGCAATTTCGCGAGCTCGTTTTTCGATTAAGTCAGTTTGGATAGCACCCAATTGTCTTATTCCTTTTGGTTTTTCTTCTGCCTTTGGTTTTTCATCTTTATTTGCTGACGCCCCTCTATTTCCATCTGCTTGGACCTGCATGATTAGGTCATGCAATGTTTTTGCTCTTTCTTTTTTTGCTTCTTCTTCAGGATCAATCGCTGCTTTAGGTGCTTCATTTTTAGGAGCCTTTTTTTCCTCAGCATCTGCAACTTCACTTTGAATTTTCGGTTCATACTTTCCATCAAGAATTGAATCAATCAAAGTTCTTTCTTCGGCGCTTAATTCAAAAGCGAATCTGTGATTTTCTGGAACAGTCGCTGGGTCAACTTTTTTAAAAGAACCCTCTGGTTTGTCATAAAACGTACGAACATCAAATTTCTTGGCAAGTGCTGCGATCTCTTGATTTTCAGGTTCCTTAATTTTTGCAACATTCAATGCCTCTAATACCTGTCGTTGTGTAAAAACAGTTTCATTTTCACTAACGTGTTGTTCAACTTCGCTAACTGTTTTTTGCGAATCTGCCTCATCTAGTATTAAATCTAATAGGGCAATTTCAGCATCATTTAATTCAAATGCAAATTTATGCTTTGCTGGCACATCAGCAAGATTCACTCTAAGAAGTGGACCATCTGCTTTATAATATCGTGAACGAATATCGAATTTTCTAAATAAGGCTTCAATTTCTTTATTTTCAGGATCTTTCTCGTGTGCCACCCTCAAGGCTAAAAGGGCCTTGTAATGTGGAAATCTCTCTTCATCATTCTGATCAACTTCTTCCTTTGCCAATTCCGGCTTATCCAATGGATCCCCTTCCTTTTTCAGTTCACCTGTTCCATCTGCATTTTTTGGTACATAAGTACCATCAAGAATTGAATCAATCAAAGTTCTTTCTTCTTTACTCAATTCAAAAGCGAATCTATGCTGTTCTGGTATAGTCTCAGGTTTAACTTTATCAAACGAACCTTCTGTCCTCTCGTAAAACGCACGTAGGTCAAATTTTTTGACCAGTGCCGCTATTTCCTGATTTTCAGGTTCATTCATTTTTGCAATTCTCAAAGCTTTAAGAACCTTGAATTGTTTAATTCCCTCTTCTGAATCCAGATCGGCAGCATTTTGTTCATGTGAACTTTCACGATTTTTTGGCACATATTCACCATCTATAATTGAATCAACCAAAGTTCTTTCAGAGTCACTTAATTCAAATGCATATCTGTGGTTTTCAGGTACAGACTCTAGGCTAACTTGTTTGAAAGTTCCTGCGGGTTTGTCATACAATGTACGAATTTCAAATTTCTTGGCCAGTGCTGCGACCTCTAGATTTTCTGGTTCATTCATTTTTGCAATATTCAATATATCAAGAACCTCACGTTGAGCCATTATTCCTTCTGGGTGTTGAACACCCTCTTCTTTTGATTCAGGTCCATTCCCAAAAACAGCTGGGTTTTCTTCTCTTAATTTTTTTAATGAAATCCTCCTGTCTCGAACACGGTCTGGCACACCATCAGCGTAATTTGTAAGGATTCGATTAACTATAACTTCTTCTTCCGGAGTCATTTTCATCATTTCCACATCAGCAGGATCTGCTTTTGTTTCATCTAATAAGTCAATATCACCAAGTATGTCATCATACTTTGTACGTTTTTCAAATTTTCTGACTAATCTCTTTACTTCAGCTTGTTCTGGACTTCCCTCTATTTGCTGACCGCGAGCTAGCATTAATCTTTCAAGAACAGTTCTTTGTGGGAGATCTCCGTAACTAACAATATCTTCTAAATCAGGATCGAAAGGTTCACCTTTGTTTTTCCTCTTCAATTGTTTGGCGACCTTTTTTTCTATTTTCGCTTGTTCTTCTTCATTTGGCAATGGAATTCCAAGAGCAGACTCATCATCCGCAACTTCTGCTTTTGGTACTATACTGTATTTTTTTACAGGTTCAGTATCAACAATTTCTGGTCCTTTTTTATCTTTTGCATCATCAGTTTTTACCTCACCTTTTTCGGCAGGTTTTTCTCCAACAACAACCTTCTTATCAGTGTCAGCTCCTGTTGG
>JAYUFM010000129.1:0-3605 GCA_043738715.1 bacterium
AAAAAACGAAAACCTGGTTATTTATAGACCGCTTTATAAAGACAGTCCTGTTTATAAGTCTGGGAAATTATCTTGGGCTAGACCCATAGATATGTGGTCAGAAACAGTAATAAAGAACGGTTCTACATATACGCGATTTTCTAAAATTTCAGATCTTGCGATTATAGAGAAATTAAAAAAGATTCGTGATGAAATATATCCTTCTTAAAAAAATGAAATTAGAAAAAAACATAATTTTAGCACCATTTACAACCTACAAAATCGGAGGACCTGCAGATTTGTTTATTAGAGCAGAAAATAAACAAGACTTAATTGAAGGGATTATTTATGCAAAACAAAATCTCATTCCCTATTTTATGCTAGGAAAAGGAGCGAACATTTTGTTTGGTGATAAAGGCTTTAGGGGTTTGGTAATCCAAAACACCGCTAAAGACATCAAAGTCACTGGTCAAAAAATCACGGTTGATAGTGGTGTTACCATTGAAGACATCATTAACACAACCAAGGGATTGGGATTATCTGGTTTTGAGCACTTTGCAGGGATACCTAGTACGGTAGGTGGTGCTATGTGGCAGAATTTACATTTTCTATCGCCTGATCGTACAGAAACATTATTCATTGAATCTATAGTGGATTCTGCAGAAATACTAGATGAGAATTGTAATTTGATAACAGTGGATCGGAACTTTTTTAAATTTTCCTATGACTACAGTATATTGCATGACAATCCTTTAATCGTCACAGAGGTTATCTTTAATTTAAAAAAATTAAACAAAACAGAAATAGAAAATCGTATTAAAAATAATTTAGAATGGAGGGCTGAAAAACAGCCACCATTGGAAAAATTTCCTTCATGTGGTTCAGTCTTTAAAAAGATTGAAAATATTGGAGCAGGTAGATTAATTGATCAGTCAGGTCTTAAGGGTTTTAAAATTGGAGGGGCAATGGTCTCCCCTATTCATGCCAATTTTATTGTAAACACTGGTAATGCATCGGCAAAGAACGTTCTAGATTTAATTTATTTGGTACAAAAAACAGTTAGAGAAAAAACAGGATATAATTTGGAAACTGAAATTAAATTAATAGGAGATTTTTAACATTCAAATAAAATAAATTAGCATTCAACAAAAAACCACCCATCTGGGTGGCTTTTTATACTTGATAACAAGTGTTTTAATTTGAGACTAAACAAAAACTAGTTAGCAGACGGAGAAGAAGGCATTGCTGAATCACAAGACTTACAATTTGATTTGTGACCTGCAATTTCAACGATAGCAGAAAGACCAACTAATATGTACACAATTTTAACAACTACCGGCCATGAGCCTAATAGCTTTGTAACCAGGTTAAAATCAAAAGCACCAACAAGAAGCCAGTTTAAACCTCCAATTACTAGTAAAATGAACGTAAGAGTATGCAAAGATTTCATTGATTTTTAAATTATTTTTATTATTTTTTAAGCACTTTTGGGACCTCTTAATTATACCACTTTATGTAGATTTATACAGACTTATCCACATTATCAAAAAGCCAATTTACCTTTAAATTTAAAGGCAAATTGGCTTTTTGTATACCATTGATTCATTATTCCCAAATTACAGTGCAGGAGTCCAAGTGTTAATTGGTATCGGTACCCAGTTTGGATATGCACCCCTTCTGTTCCAACTGTAGTTATTATTATCATCAGATACATGCCATGTATATCCATAACCAGTCCATGTGTACCCATATGAATTCCACGAATAACCAGCGTTCACATACACATCAGGAACCCATGTGTACCCATAGTTTGACCATGTATATTGCGTCCAGGTGTATCCGTAAGAATACCAAGTAGCACCAGCAGCCTGACAACTGGATTGATCCCCATAGGCAGAATCATCACAGTAACCGGCACTTGTACAAGACGCTGAATCACCGTAACTTCCACCTGAACAATATCTACCATTACTACATGACGCAGAGTCAGTATAACCTCCACCTGAACAAGACCCTGCGCTTGTACAAGACGCGGAGTCCCCATAACCCCCTTGCGTATTTCCACCACTGTCTTGACAATGCGCAGCAGTTTGAAGAACAGTAGCAGCTGTACAAGTAGCAGAGTCACTATATGGCTCCTCAGTCCCCATACCATCTACACAATGAGACGAAGCTTGACACTCAGTTTGATTTCCAAAACCTCCTCCACTACAATAACCAGCATTTGTACAATCTGGAGAAGTTGTGTATGAGATCTGCGCATTGTTAGAACTATCAACACAATATTCATTATGAGTTGACGCACTTGTACAAGCAGAATAAGTTGTATAAGAAGACTGTTCTACTCCACCACCGTCATCACATTCGTTTTCGCAATACTCTCCTGGTGTTCTACCACTGCTATCATCGCAATATGAATGATCAGCTATACAACTTGCCTGATCTGTATACTGTGTATCACTACATGTTCCGTTACCACTAACTACCCATGTAATATTACCGCCAGAGGCCATTCCAGCTATTGTGTCAAAAGGAGTTGTTCCTGTGCAAACTATGTTGTTATTTGATGTGGCACCAAAAGCCGGATACTTGTTAGACTGAGTACACAAAGTATTCAACTGATCAGCTGTTTTAATCCCAAAAACTGCACCATATTTTCTGTTGTACACATTTCCGTTCGGTGTGGACTGAGTTTGTGTTCTAAGAGTGGCAAAAATAGCTGCAGTATTTCCAGTACTGTAATATTTAATACAATTATCAACTGGGTTTGTATCAAGTTTTTTAATCTTGTCCCAATCTGGACTTGGCCCTGTTGAATCTTTAATACAACCACCATTAGCAGCATAAGCAGTTTTTGAAAAGACATTAGAAAGTGTGTCGAGAATACTCTCGTCACCTGCATCTTTTGAAATCGCATACTGTGTTGTGGGATTATTATATGTAACTGTTGGATATGAACCATTATGATCAAGAGCATAAATTTCAAGCTGAGTTCTGATTTGGTCGACTTCTTGGATTGTCTTAGAGTCTTCCCCTTTTTGTCTTGCAGTATTCAAACTTGTAAGAACTATAGAAGATAACAATGCGATTATGGAAATAACCACCAAAAGTTCTATCAAGGTAAAACCTTTTTGATTTCTTTGGTTTTCTATAATACTTTTAGAATGAGTTTTTTTCATATTATTTTTTTATTATCTCTTTTCCCACAATAGGATTAAGCACTTGGGTTTTTAATGCAGAATGTAGAAAATATGCAGTTAGGATAAAGGCAAGCGCAGCAATACCTATCAATACCAATGATCCAACCTTTTCATTTTTGATAATTTTTCTTTTAATAAGAAAATTAATCATCTTTGAGTTACTACCCGACACATTATGTGTTTTTTTATAAAGTGCTGTCATAGCTGATATTTGTTCAGCATCGAACTGAACATTATTATTAATATTATTTTGTGGATAATCCATAAATCGTAACTTATATACCTATAAATTATAACACAACACACTCTATACCAATAACAAATTGGTATAGAGTGTGGATAAACGCCTCTAAATATTAGAAGTTTTAATAACGATATTCCGCTCTAACGAGTAATTTTAATGACTGATGTTGTTGCTTCTGCGTC
>JAYUFM010000130.1:0-9989 GCA_043738715.1 bacterium
TAGGTTATAATCACCTCCATGACATTTTTTGGCATTCTTAAAAAATATAAATTGTGGGCCACTGCTGTGACTATTTTTGGTATTGGGGCTAATGTCCTTGCTGTGTATATTCCTCGATTTTCGGGTTCTATTATTGATGCATCTGTAAATAAAGCGGGGGTTGTTGATATTGCAAAAGCAATGTCAGGTATTCAAGGTTTGGTTTTGTTGGTACTTGCTACATTTGTTGTTGCCACTATTCAAATTTACATATCAACTTATTTTTCAGAAAGGGTGGGCCGTGATCTAAGGTTGCAATTAATTAATAAAATTGGTGATCAGACTTTTGATTATGTGGCGACTTCTACACCAGGTAGATTAATGACAGTTATGACATCTGATGTTAATTCAGTTCAAGACGTTATGTCACAAGGTTTAGTCATTATGTTGGGGGCAATAATTACATTAATTGGAAGTATCGTTTCTTTATTGTTAATTAATTTTAAAATTGGTTTGTATACAATTTGCATACTTCCTTTTTTGATTATTGCTTTTGCAATTATATTCAGAAAACTTGGTGGTTTATTCAAGCGCAGACAAGAGACAGTAGAAAAGGTTAATGCTGTTATTAATGAAAGTATCATTGGATCGGCATTAGTCAGAGTTTTAAATTCATCTAAAATTGAAGTTAAAAAATTTGATGATACGAATTCTTATTCAAGAGATATTGGTCTAGCCATTGTTCGTGGAATAGCGGCACTTATTCCTATAGTAACCTTGTTGGGTAATGGCGCTGTAGTTATTATTTTATGGTTTGGAGGTCACGCTGTTGTAGACGGTGTTATGTCATTGGGACAATTAAGTGCGTTCCTTTCATATTCACTATTATTTATCTGGCCACTTTTTATTCTTTCTTTTATTGGTACACAAATATCCAGCGGGCTTGTTTCTCTAAGACGAGTATCGGATGTCATTAATTCCGATGTCTTAAAAAATACAGGGACATTTAAGGGAAAAATTACAGGAGAGATAGAATTTAAAAATGTTAATTTGGTTTATAAAAATGAAAAGGGTGATGAGGTTAGGATTCTAAAAAATATTTCTTTTAAAATTAAGCCAAAAACTAAAAACGCAATTATCGGTCCTACCGGAGCAGGTAAGACTCAAATCTTTTACTTACTTACAGGATTAACTCGTCCAACAAGTGGCGAAATTTTAATTGATGGAAAACCAATTTCTGACTTTGATCCTGACACACTTGTTTCTTATATGGGTTTGGTTTTCCAAGACAGTATTCTTTTCAACTCTTCACTGCGAGAAAATATTTCGCTAGCTTCAGTTGAGGATAAAAAGGGATTAAATAAAGACAGTTCAATTGATGAAAAAACTAACGAAGCGAATATTAATAAAGCCATTGATACTGCGGAACTGCGAGGTCTTGTGAATGAATTGGAAAAAGGACTAGACACAAACGTGAGCGAAAGAGGGACGAGTCTCTCGGGTGGGCAAAAACAGCGTTTGATGTTGGCCCGTGCACTTGCGGTAAATCCTACAGTATTGCTTCTTGATGATTTCACTGCTCGAGTTGATCGTGCTACTGAAACACAGATTCTCAAAAATGTTGAACAAAATTATCCTGATGTGACCCTTATTTCTATTACTCAAAAAGTTGATGCTATCGAACATTACGATCAAGTGATTGTTTTGATGGAAGGTGAAATGCTGGCAAGTGGTACTCATGAAAATTTGAAAAAGACTTCTTTTGAATATCAGCAGATTATAGAGTCCCAAAAGACCACCAACACTATTACTTCTGAAAATACGACAAAAAAAATTTAAAAACTAACATGGAAAATAAACTAACTTATAAATTGCAAAAAGGGGATGACGTTGTAAAGTCAAAAATGGCCCGTGCTAAAAGCTCGCTTGGAAGTTTTAAAGAATTCTATTCTTACATCAAAGAGGATAAATTAAGAATGTTTGCATCTTTTGTCTTGATTGTTATAGGTGCCAGTTCGAGCATCTTTACTCCTTATTTTATTGCCAAAATTATTGATCGATATATTGCTAGCGGAAATATTACTGGACTCGGGATGGTGATTGTATACCTTATTTTATTCTATATGTTTACTAGTACTATCGGGTATTTCCAACAGCAAAACCTCGGTGCTGTTTCTCAGAGGACATTGTTTCGCTTGCGAGAAGCGTTATTTTTGAAATTACAAAATCTACCGATTGCTTTCTTTACACAAAATAAAGCAGGGGATCTGATGTCTCGAATCAATAATGACACAGAAAAACTTAATAACTTTTTGTCACAGACCTTGGCACGATTGGCCTCTCAAAGTTTTGTAATCTGTGGTATCGGTATTTTCCTTCTCTATATAAATACGAAATTGGCATTAGTGATGCTTGCGTCTGTTTTTGTGCTTGTGATCATAACGTCAGGTCTTTCGCCTACACTAGAGAAACTAACTAAAAGATTTTTACAATCTATTGGTGCTTTGTCCGCTTCACTTCAGGAAAATATTTTTAACTTCCGGGTAATCATTGCTTTCAATAAAAGAGCATATTTTAAAAAACAAGTATCTGACAGCACAGAGGCAGTTTTCCGTGCAGGTTTTAAATCAAACACACTTAATAAAATTTTTGAACCAATATACGATCTTGCTAGTGGTATAGCTCTTGCCTCAGTCATCTGGTACGGTCTTCACCTTGTTTCAGTTGGTGAAATCACAGTAGGGGTCCTTATTGGGTTTATGATCTATACACAGCAATTTTATGATCCATTGCGAACCTTGGCCACATTGTTTTCGAATGTTCAGCAGTCACTTGCTTCATGGTCACGTATACGTGACGTATTAGGACTTACTTCAAATTTAAAAATTTTACCGTATCATTCAAGTTCAGAAAATTTGGCACACAATGCTCATTTCATTCAGATTCGAAATGTGTCATTTAAATATGAGGAAAGCGGACAAATTTTAGAGAATATCAATTTAGTTTTTGATAAAGGCCGAACATATGCACTGGTGGGACCAACTGGTGGTGGTAAATCTACTCTTGCAAGTCTACTTGCTCGATTATTTGATCCAACCGAAGGAGAAATTTTAATTGAAGGAGTTGATATTCGAACATTCAATCATGCACACTTGGCTAAAAAAATTGGAGTTATTTTGCAAGATCCAATTTTGTTTACAGGAACTGTTGCTGAGAATATTAAATATGGTAATGAAGAGTTTTCAGAATATACAGATACAGACATGGAAAAAATCCTGATCGAGAGGGGATTTTCAGATGTTCTAAAACGTTTTGAAAAAGGGCTATCTACGACTGTGTCTCAAAATTCAGGTACAGGGCTTAGTCTTGGGCAAAAGCAACTGATCTCTTTTATGCGTGCGGTTTTACGTCAACCGGAATTATTGATTTTGGATGAAGCGACGGCAAATATAGATACTATTACAGAAAACTTCTTGAATGAAAGCTTGAATAAGTTACCTGCCGATACAACAAAAATTATTATCGCTCACAGATTAAATACTATTAAAGAGGCGGATGAAATTATGTTTGTGAACGGTCATCATGTTGTTAAGGCAGGGGATTTCCACGAAGCAGTTTCATTGATTGAAAAGGCGAAGAGAAATAGTTAGTTTTTTGACTGTTAAAATTAAATAAAGATTTAATAAAGTGTAGAAATACAAAAGTCCGCTGCGACGGACTTTGTGTGTCTGTCACTGCGGACTTGGGTAAAAATTATTTAGGCCACAATCTTCATGATTTCGAGGAGGAGTCTGTCCCCAGGGTCTAGTTTCCAGTTTGGAATGTGTTTCCTGATTATTTTTAGCAACACCTCTGTGATTGCATCGTTAGAACGAAGGTGTACGAGGATGTTGAACATGTGAGGGAGCAGGACCTGTTTCTTAAGAATTGCATCCCTTAAGGTTGTTATTTCCTCCATTGCAAAATCTTCCCCGAGCCTTTCTTTGCAGAGGATGGCTTCTTTGTATTTGCCGCCTTTTATTGCAAACCGCAGGCATTCCCTGATGTCATTTTCTGAAATTTTACGACCTGAAAAGGGTGCGACTTCGAGGGCAATTTCTATTTCTCCAACATCGATTGCACAGTCGAGAATTGCACGATAAGCTAAAGTTTTTCTCGTTACAGTGCCAGAGTCTGGCAACATGTTTGCGACCAAGTCGCGGGCCAATTTGAGGTTCTTATCTTTTATAGCTGTCCAAAATCGTTTATGAAGATTCCGCGTACTATTAGCTGTGCTCATTTGTACCTGTCCTTTCTCTGTGAATAGTTGTTGAATTGGGTGGTTCTGTGTTTTGGGTCTATCGAAAATATATCATTAAAACCCTAAAAGTCTAGTGACCATAATTTTTCCAATGTAATTAGTAATAGAGTATAGTAATTAGATAATTATGTTTGAATCATTTAAAGACGAAGAAAAATTAAAACAGCAACCAAAACCTTCACCAGAAAATGGGGCAGAAGGGGCGCTTGAAAAAATGCCAGATCATTTCGATGCAGCTATAATCCTTGGAAAAAATTGGCGTTCATATATTTCTCCACAAGATGATCCTAGCGATTTAGAATTAAGTGTTGAATCAAAAATGTCAGCTCTTGCTGGAGCTGAAATGTTAAAAGCTGAACTTACGGGCAAAATCATAATTTCAGGTGGAAAAACCGCCGGACAACATTTACCCTCCGAAACGGCAGCAATGAAAGACTATATCCTCCATATGCATCCTGAAATTTCGGCGGATAGTATTCAGGTGGAAGAGAGTTCCCTTGATACTCATGAAAACGCTGATCGTGTTTTGGAAATTACACAAAAATATAACTTAAATACACTGGCGCTTGTGACAGTCGGTTACCATTTAGATAGGGCACAACGAATTTTTGAAAATCATGATGTTTCAACATTTCCTATTTCTTCAGAAAAATTTCTATTAGGACGTTCTTCACACTACGAAAGGTTTATAGAAAATTTTAACGGCTCTTCTCATGTCACTTTAGAAAAAACGAGGGAGTGGTTGTTAAAAAATCTACTTATTATTGATCCAAAAGGTAAGATGATTGCAAAGGTTACAAAAAGATTTAGGGGTTAAAAAATTCGTATCAAATAAAATATTTTAAATGGAGAGTAATTTAATTTTCTCCTCTTTTATAAAATATGTTAATATTCTTATATGACAAAGTCATCTGAAAAAGAGAACAAAAACCCAATGATTGTCCTTACTGGCGATCGCCCAACAGGACGATTGCATTTAGGTCACTATGTTGGTTCTATGGTAAATCGCCTCGATCTAGAAAAAAAAGCTGATCAGGCATATTATATGATTGCAGACATACAAGCATTGACTGATAATTTTAGCAATCCAGAAAAGGTTCATGAGAACGTTATGGAGGTCGCATTGGATAATCTAGCTGTAGGGCTTGATCCAAAGAAAACTACATTTTTTATTCAGTCACAAATTCCTGAAATTGCAGAATTGACTGTAATGTTTCTTAATCTTGTAACTGTGGCACGTCTAAAAAGAAATCCAACTGTTAAAAATGAAATGAATCAAAAAGGTTTTGGTGAGGACGTACCCGCAGGATTTTTAGCATATCCAGTCAGTCAGGCCGGAGACATTCTTTTTTGCAAAGCGAATACAATTCCAGTCGGAGAAGATCAGTTGCCAATTATTGAACAAGTAAATGAAATTGCTGATAAATTTAATTCTTTGTATGGAGAAACTTTTGAAAAAGTGAAGCCAATTTTGTCAGACGAATCACGCCTTGTAGGTATTGATGGAAACGCCAAAGCAAGTAAGTCATTAAATAATGCAATTTATTTATCTGATTCGAAATCTGAAATTGAGAAAAAAGTTATGGCAATGTATACAGACCCGAAACACATTCATGTTAATGATCCGGGCCAAGTTGAGGGGAATGTAGTTTTTATCTATCTAGATATTTTTGATACAGACAAGGATGAAGTTGAAAAATTAAAAACACAATATCGTGCAGGTGGATTAGGAGATGTGACAATTAAAAAACGTCTCATTTCTGTGTTGGAAAGTTTTATTGCCCCAATTCGTGAACGACGTGAAAAATTAGCGCAAAATCCAAAAGAGGTCATAGAGATTTTACGCCAAGGTACAGAAAAGGTTCGAGAGGTAGCTAAAAAGAACATGTTAGAATTCAAAAAGGCCGTTAAAATAGACTATTTTTAGGTTATATATCATACCGGTTGATTCCCTTTACTTGATCTTCTTTTCAATGTATACTTGAAAAGTTCCTGAAGCTCTCTAGCCTAATTTTGGTGCAAGTAACAACTTCACACATAGGGTCACGAGACGGTCGTTTAGGAGGTTAATTACACAAAATTAGGAAAATATTCAATGGCACTAAAGAAAATTTACGTTGGTAACCTTTCATGGGGTACTACAAATGATTCATTAAAGGCTGCTTTTTCTGAATTCGGTGAAGTCGCAACATCAATCGTTATGGTTGACAAGATGACTGGCCGATCACGAGGCTTCGGTTTCGTGGAAATGGAAGACGCGGCTGCAGATGCAGCAATTGCTGGTATGAACGGAAAGAATGTTGATGGCCGAGAGCTCGTTGTAAACGAAGCTCGTCCAAAGACAGATAATCCACCAGAAAGACGACCATACTCTAACGGTCCTCGCCGTGACAACGGTGGAATGGGCGGAGGCGGACGATTCTAATACGATCGTACGTAGGCTTTAATTAGCCTTGGATGGGTAAAACCATCAACAAAAAACACCACACTCGTTGTGGTGTTTTTTGTTGTACAATGTAAATATTAGATAAATTCATGAAAACAAAAATTAGATTTATATATGCACTTCTCGCTGTTACTTTTATTGGAGGATTATTTGCTTTCATTATTATAAATAAAATAAATTCTAATGATAGTGGTGTGTCTTATGACTTTCAATTCAAATCTTTAAAAAATAACGAAGCTTATAAAAAGCAAGTTTCAATTGAAACTACTGACATAAACGGGTGTGTTACCAAAAAAGAAAAAGACACTTTAATAGTAAAAAGCTCATATAAAGATACTACTGTTGTTTTTTCTGATGCTCATGGACCATATAATGACGGATACGGAAAAATTATTGGATATAGAAACGGAAGGGAAGTCTGGAAGAGGGTTGCTGAGACGGATTATTTTACACCAGATAATACTTGTTCTCCAGACGGAAGGCTTTTGTATTTGTATAGTGCCTTTCCGTCAGCAGATATAAATACTTCAAAACCTATTTGGAAGCAGCAGTATTTAGGATACCTTGATTTTGAAAACGGCAAGGAACAAGCTTTGGTAAACGATCACGATAATGGATATATAGATCCCCCTTTGAATTGGGAAAAAGGTAAGGGGCACATACTTGTACGAAAGGCTTCCTCCAAAATGGGAACAGATATTGAATATTTTTTGGAAGAGTCAAATTCACCCTGGAACGGAGTATGGACATCCAAAGACCAAACTAGGTTTGATGGGCAAAGTTTGCGCATAGGTTCAACTACAGAAAAACAGTTCACTTTTGTAATCGATTCGTGGTCGGGATCTCACGACGGTGGATATGAAGGCATAGCCAAGATAACTTCGAGTAGTACAGCTACCTACATAGATGAAGACCTATTTGATGAAAGGATATCAGGATGCACAATAACATTCGAACTGGATCCTGAAGCGGGTAGGATCAGCACTGTGGTTGGAGGAAATGATAAAAATAATTGGTGTAATCAAAATGGTGGGGTGGGTGTTTATACAGGGGGAGCCACTTATCTAAAAGGTTCACAGAAAAAAGATTTTCCTTTGCTTAATTTTTTTGACACTGACGACAAAACAACCTTTCCTGAATTTAAAAAAATAATTGGGTCATATGAAAAGGCTTTTGAGGATAAAATACAATTGGTTTATGTAGATGATGCCACCTCAACCGGTTTCTCCATCCGAAAATATACCGCTATGATCAGGGGCTTGGGTCTTTCTAAAATGCTTGTTGTAGTGGCGAAAAATAATCAAATATGGGCCATTGTTGATGATGATAGTGATTATCCCAAAACAAGTATTGTCCGTTACTTTACAAATGTTCCGGAATATAAGAATAAGTTACCCTTATTTATAAAGGATTGGATTGATGGCCTGAATATAGACGAGAAAGGCGTTAAGTTTATGAACAGATAATTGTATCAGTGAAATATACATATGTTACAATTATTGCAAGAAAATAATAAATAAAAAATGCCACCAAACCAAAGCGTTCAGACAAATAATATAGCAACACAGCCCCAGACGATGCCTAGTTCCCAAATGTTAACACCAGAACAAAATGATTTCATTAATCATTTTTCATGGGGAGCAATTTTTTTCCAACCTTGGCATTATTTTGCTACAAATCTAATTTTGTACGGATTTTTGATTATGTTTATACCTGTTTACAATATTTACCTGTATTTCAAAGGGATATTTAGTGCCAGAAAAATGTCATGGGAAACTGGAGAGTGGAAAGACTTCGAACAATTCAAAAAAAGACAAAAATTGATGGATAAGATCGGAATCATATTCTTTATTTTCATATTAGTCATATTTACCGCTAGCTTCTCGGTACTAGGTGTTACTATTTTTGGCTCAAATGGTCCGGTTAAGGTTGCCACATCATTTATAGAAAATATCTCAAAAGGTAATACCCATGAAGCTTTTTTAAATGGATCAAAAACACTTAAAGAAATAGGTACAGAGGAAGACTTTGCACAATTTACGAATCAGTATCTTGCGAGTAGCACTGATGTTTCGTTTAACTCAATCAAAATTGTTAATAGCAAATCTGTTGCCTGTGGAACTTTTGTTGATTCAGTTAAAAGCATAAAACCTATTGTCGTCTACATGGGAAAAGAAGTGGAAAATCAAAAATCAGTTTGGAAAGTTGACGGATTAAATTTAGAGGCAGATGTTAAGTGTGAGGTTGAGTCAGATAAAAAAATAATAAGCGAGGCTAGTCCAAAGGATCAGTCGGAGGTATCAATCACAGATGATTTGCAAATGCAAAAAGATTCAAAAGAATATGAAGATTTTGCCAAAAAAGTTATTGGTGAGTTAGTAAAAGGAAATACTAGTTATCTAAAAGACAATCTCAGTCCAAATACGTTAAAGGATATATCTAAAGAAGACCTTGATAATTTCTTGTCTGATGTGAAAAAAAAATTTATAAATTTTGACAAACTCGGTAATAGTATAACTACACGCCCATCGGGCGAGATGGGGAAGACCTCAGGGTACTCTTTTGCTATGACTATCATTTACAAAGATCAGACGGAGAAAGACTTTAAGATTTATGTTTTGAAAGAAAATGACAAGTTGGTGGTTGCAAATATTATATAAATAATCTTAACCAAAATGCCACCAATTCAGAACATTGAAATTCAAGAAGGCTCGGTCTCAAAGGATGTTAAGGCTAAAAGTAAAGGCTTTAAAATTATTCTTATAATCTTGGCAATTTTATTGTGTGCAGTTTCCCTTTTGGTTTGGTATGGTTTTTATCTAGAAAAACAAGATCAAAATTTATTGAATAATTATCAAGGCAATAATATGGATGTTTTGAGTGTAGAAAAAATAAAAGGATTTGAAGTGGCGAAAAATGTAGGTAACGATTACTTCATTGGCTCACCAGATGAGCAGAGTTCGATTGTTGACGAATTTGTTAATGATAATTCAATGAGTGATTCAGTATATCTTTATATAGCTGCTAATACTGCACAAATAATAAACCGTCCAAAAGAGGCCATGTTTTTATTTTTCTCAGCACAACTGAGGAAGAGGCTTGATATTAAAAGGTTTGGTCTTGGTGATGCTGATGGGGATAATGTGCAGACTTACCTAGGGTATTTAAATGAAGGCGCAGGGCAAGCTATTAATCCATTGGCAGTTCAAAATCCAAAACTCTATTCTGAAGCCATCAGAATGATTGAAAAATGGGATATTATAC
>JAYUFM010000131.1:0-9959 GCA_043738715.1 bacterium
TATGAAGTAATGCATGAAATGCAAAAGGATTTTTCTGCTCCGGCTACACGGGCAATTGAAGCGGAAGCGCTACGAATATCACAGGAAGAATTTCTTGTACTTACAGGCAAGAAGTATGATTTAACTCCTGACACAAAACTATTACACGAATATTTTGGATATACTATTGCAGGTGATTTGGAGAAAATGGCAGGCACTGGGGTTACAGATGGCATTCACGAATTTTTAAGGCGAGCCGGAGTAACTTATACTGATCTTGTTGAAATAATAAAGACAAAATTTATAAACCCATATCAAAAACTGCTTGATCATTTGCAGGAGTTGTTCCTGAATAGTTCACTGAAGGCTCCGGATATTTATACAAAACTTCAGCAAATTAATGCTGGTGTGCTAAATTCAGCTGCCGATCCGGATATTCCGAACGTGCTCAATCAATGGAATACAAAACATCCGGCCGCATCGGTTACCTCAAATGATTTTGATTTGTGGGTAAGAAAAAATTTCAATGATTTTAGTACAGTTATTACCCTTTACCAATCCAATTCACTTTGCGACTTAAATACCACCTATTTAAAAACCATCCAAAATATTTATTCCGGAAGTGCTACTTCTGGTATCACAAATGGTACATGGTCAAAAATGCATCGTTTTATTAGGCTTTGGAGAAAACTGGGATGGACCTTACATGAAACTGACTTAGTACTTGCTGCACTTGGTGAAACAGATATAACAGAGGTTACCATAAGCAAACTTTGTTATTTGGTAAATCTTAATAAGCAATTAAAACTCCCATTAAATAAATTAGCTACAATATGGGGTAATATTGATACCTACGGAGATAAATCACTTTACAAAAAATTATTCCTGAATAAGTCGGTACAAAAAATTGATGATTCATTTGATGCAGATGAATTTGGGAATTACCTTTCTGATGCTACAATAGTACTGAGAGATACATCACTTGTTCCACCTGTTGACCATACTCCGGCTGTTCTTGCAGCTTTCAGAATGTCTGAGGATGATTTGAATGCAATATTAGAAGTAGCTCGTGTAAACGACAATGGCGTTGTTCGTGCAATTAATCTTGCCACAGACAAACTTAACATCTTTAATCTCAGTATCATTTATCGCTATACCGTTTTAAGTAAAGCTTTAAAATTAAAAGTTCCTGAATTTTGTTTGCTCGTTAAATTATTTAATGCCGAACCATTTAGTACGTTATCAATTCCAGCACCAGCAATTCCGGCTCCAGATCCAACCTTTACAAATATATCTCCCTCTGCTACTCAGGATTTTTATAATTTGCTAACAGATATAAAGAAATCAGGATTTAAAGGCGAAGTACTTCAATATATTTTTACTGGAGACCTGCCTGCAGAATCAAAGACCGGGCTTGACACTGATAAAGCTAAACAATCCATTCGCGATATTCGTGAAGCGCTTGCAGCAATTGAACAAAATTATCCGTTAATTACAACTACACCATTAACTGCTGATCTGTTACAAAGTAATCTCCTTCTTACTTATAATGCTGATGTTGTCAATCAAATGATTGGGATCATTGGCAGCCAACAAACTTTCCGTGTTATCACCGATACTGGTCTTGCCGCAATAGTAATTCCCGGCCCCCTAAATACCAGGTATTCGTATAACCCTGGAAGTGGTGAGCTTAAATCGGCAGGAATAATGCCGGATGCAGACAGGTTATCTCTAAAAGGTTTAGCAGGTGCAACTGTCAACTTCCAGAATGCAGTAGATTCATTGTATTCATTAACGAAAACTCCTTTACCCGGTGCTCCATTATACACCGTAGTAACAGATTTAAATCTTCCTGTAATTATCCCCGATTCCTTATCACCAAAATTTATCTATACGAAGGGTAGCGGCAGGTTAACCTGTACCGGTGTAATGTCAGACAATGAAAATGCCGAACTTAAAGCACTTGCCGGGGTTAATGCAAATTTCCAGTCGGCTGTTGATGAAATCTATAAAATGCCGGAGGTTTTTATCAGGACAAACTTTAGTGGGGTTTTTGCTTCCGTTAATGCCGGCACGCCTAATTCAGACTTTATTAACTTACTCAACCACCCATCACAGCCAGTTGAACAGTCAATCAATAATAAACTTCAATTTGTTTATTCAAATTATTTGCCGTTACTCAAACAAAAATTACGTGAGGATGCAACAGTGCAGCACATAGCATCTTTAATTGGACTAAGCAATGAAGCAACACAATTAATAATTAGAAGTCAGCTGCAATCTCTTATTGATTCTATTGCCAGGGAGGGCTTTTCCGGAGAATATTTCTCTGATGTAAACTGGACAACATCTGTATTGAAAAGAACGGATAATGAAATTAATTTCGACTGGGGGGCTAATGCGCCTGACGTTGCACTTCCCGCAAATAACTTCAGCATTCGCTGGCAAAATTATTTTGCCCCTCCTTCTAGTGGGGAATACACTTTAATTGTAGAAGTACAGGAAGCTGATGAAACGTTTAATCTTTATTTAGACAATGAGCTGATTTTGAAAAAAACTGGGGCTGATGTTGGTACTTCATGGGAAAAAATTGTGCAACTGAATGCTTCAAAATTACACAAATTTATAATTGAATATACAGAAACAACAGGCAATGCAGGTATTACCTTATCATGGAAAACGAGTACTAACGGAGTTGCAATTATTCCATCATCTGTTTCTTATCCCGCAACTACTGTTGAAGGCTTTATTTCCACTGCCCGGATTTATCAAAGGGCTGCTAAATTTCTTGCAGGTTTTAAATTAACTGAAACTGAAATCAATCACTTGCTACATTTTAACGCAGATTTTGGCAACATTGATTTTAAGTTACTTACAGCCATCCATTGGCAGCGAATTAATGATTACTTTCAGTTACGCAATAAGATCCCGCAATCGCGGGCACTGCTAACAGATGTTTTTGCTGCGGCAAATATTAATTCGCCCGGAGTTGTATCTACTTCTACTACAGCTTTAAATATAGGAATAGGTACTAAAAATTTAACTGTAAGGACAGGCTTACAATATGTAAATGGTCAATTGCTTGTTATTGCCAATTCTGCAACCAACTATATGCAGGGAACTCTTGTAAGTTATAACAGTGCTACAGGTGCAATGACTATTAATGTAACCTTTACTACAGGTTTCGGTACATTCAATTTGTGGAATATAAAGCCTGATTATCTGATATCCCTCTTGAATCTTGCCACAGCATGGGACATAAATACAATCACAGATTTTATCAAGAACTATTTTGTCTTAACAGTAAATGATTTTAAAAATGAAATTGCGCTGGTAAAAATTTATAAGGCAATATCATTTGTGTTGAAGACCGGACTATCGTCTCAAACTATTTCACAATGGGCTGCGCCTGAAACAGATTTTAATAAATTGCATACAACCGCCGATTTGGTAAAAACAACTGTTAAGGCTAAATATGAAGAAGAAGACTGGATGAAACTGGCTGGCGATTTAAGTGATAAAATCCGTGAGAACCAGAAACAGGCGCTTATTAGTTATCTGCTTACAAAACAGGAATTAATTGATTGGGGTGTTACCGATGCAGATGGATTATTTGAGTATTTTCTGATTGATGTGCAAATGGGAGCTTGCATGGATACATCACGTATTGTACAGGCAAATGGCGCAGTGCAGATGTTTGTGAACAGATGCCTGTTTAATTTGGAAAGCCATAAAGATGCAGGTGGAAATGAACATGGTGTTGCGCCGGAGTATATAGATAAGAAACGCTGGGGCTGGATGGAGTATTACCGTGTTTGGGAAGTAAACAGGAAAATCTTTATCACACCCGAAAATTGGCTGGAGCCGGAATGGCGTGATGACAAAAGCCAGTTTTTTAAAGAACTGGAATCTGAACTTACACAAAATGATATCACCGACAGAACTGTAGAAACAGCATTTAGAAATTATCTTACTAAATTAAATGCTGTAGCTAATTTGGATATATGTGGCATGTACCAGGAGAATAACTGGGACGGAAGCATGAAACTGTTGCATGTATTTGGCAGAACCCATAATGCTCCTTACCAATTTTTTTATCGTACCTGCAGCAGCACATTTAAATGGGGTGCATGGAAGAAAGTTCAGCTTGACGTCAGGGTTACAGAGGATGGAGATAAAAGCGGGGTTCATTTAATGCCTGTTGTTTGGAAAAGCAGATTGTTTTTATTTTGGATAGAATTTATAGAAAAGCAGGAGGAGACGAAACTTACAAACAAGGGTGGCGGAGACCAAACCTTTGAGGAGATTTCTAAAAATGCACCTTCAAGTATTAAACCAAGAAAATATTATGAGATTAGATTGGCATGGTCAGAATATTTTGATAACAAATGGAGCGCTAAACAATTAACAAAGGAATTCATTAAGAGCCCTTACGATTCTGTAATTGCCAATTTCTCACTCGTTCATGATGTTCTTTCAAATAATGCTATGATTATTTGGTTGCAGGATAAAGTAGCAGGCTTTGGCAACTATGAAATTGATGATATTCAATCACAAATATACGGCTGGAGCTATGCTGGTAGTGCATCATTTAATATTATTAATGCTAGTTATTCGGAGTTTTTTATGAAGGTTGCACGAAACAGTTCTCTTGAGTTTAACGGTTTAACTTATTTGCAAAAGAGTACTCCTCATACAATTTTATTCTCGACACATGTTTTCGACTTTGAAAAAACATTAAAATATCCATTCTTTTATCAGTCATACAATAAAACATACTTCGTTCGTCCTTTTGATACAAGGATTTGGGATTATTTTCAAACTCCAGAAACCCTTGCTCCTATTGCAATTCAATTGACGGAAAATAACTATGAAGCCCCTAAAAAACCTGTTCTTGGACCTGATGATTATTATAACGATGTAAAGCTTACAAATCCAATTGTAAATAATACGCCATATCGTGCAGATAAGATGGTAACAAGCGTTAAAACCCAAATAAATTCTTTAGCAAAAGCAAAAACAAATCCTAATCAGGGTTCAACTGAAAAACTAGAATTAAGCGAGGCTAAAATTAATGTCGCCTATTCTCAAAGTAATTTGGAAGGTAAATCATATTTGAATAAAAGCTTTTCAGAAATTATTGATAAAATCCACTACCCCAATCGCTACTTTAGGCAAGTAAAGGGACTTGAATTTCATACTTTCTATCATCCGTTTTCAAGCCAATACGTTACTAATTTGAATAATTTTGGTATTGATGGCTTAATGAATACAGATACTTTTCTAAATGCCTGGCAACAACCTTTTTTTCACGACTACGGTGCAGTGTTCACTTCAAATTATGACCCCAATTTTTGGCAAGGATTAGTAAAACAAGCAAATCCATTTGACTTTTATGAAGCAGGTAAACCATACACTTATTACCAGGAAAATATCTGCTTTGATTTATATGGTGCTAATAGCTTGTACAATTGGGAATTATTTTTTCATGCACCGCTTTATATCGCAACCCGCCTCAGCAAGAATGGAAGGTATGAGGAAGCAAAGAAATGGTTCCATTATATTTTTGACCCGACCACTGACGAACTACAAGGTCTTTATCCATCCGAAACATCAAGATACTGGAAGGTATTTCCATTTAAATTAACTCCTAAACAAAGTATAGAACAATGGTTTGCATCGATAGCAGGGATTGATGAAGATCATAATGGCGAAAATGATGTAATACAGGAATGGCGTGACAATCCTTTTAAACCTTTCCTGGTGGCAAGAAACCGCCCTTTGGCATTCATGAAAAATGTGGTGATAAAATATGTCGAAAACTTGCGTGAATGGGGTGATTCGCTTTTCAGGGTTTTCCAGCGAGAACAGGTATACGAAGCATTGCAATTGTATGTAATGGCAAATCACATTTTAGGTCCACGTCCTGAATTTGTTCCCAAGCGTGGTGAAATAAAGGTTGAATCATATGATTCCTTAAAAGGCAAGTGGGATGACTTTTCCAATGCCCTGGTTGAGTTGGAAAATATTTTCCCGTACAGCAGTTCTGTTCCGGTGAGCAGCGGAAGCAGCACTCCGAGCTTATTAGGAATGGGTTCCTCGCTTTATTTCTGTATTCCTTCCAATGAAAAACTAATGGAACATTGGGACACCATTGCCGATAGGCTTTATAAAATTCGCCATTGCATGGATATTGACGGAGTGAAAAGACAATTGGCATTATTTGCTCCACCGATTGATCCCGCTATGCTTATAAATGCAGCCGCTCAGGGATTAAGCTTAGGAAGTATCCTTTCTGACTTAAGCAGTCCGCCGCCTATATACCGCTTTACCTATTTAATTCAAAAAGCAAACGAATTTGTTAGCGAAGTAAAATCACTTGGAGGGAATTTACTATCAGTTCTGGAGAAAAAAGATGGCGAAGAGCTTGGCAGGCTAAGGGCATCACATGAAACAATGATGCTCGATTTAATGACGGCAATAAAAGAAAGACAGGTGCTCGATGCCAATGCAGTTAAAGGAGGTCTTTTAAAATCAAGGGATTCTGCCAGATTTCGTTTGAACCATTATAATTCACTATTATCATCAGAAAATATTGAGGTTCCTGATGTACCAGACATTGATTCGAATGTCAATTCAGAGAGTCAGTTACCGGCTGATACCCGACTAAATGAAATAACAACCGGTACAGATACTTCTTTAGTAGATAGTGGTGAGAGTGGAGTGAAATTAATTCAGAAAGAAAAAACAGAGCTAGACCTAAATTTAGCAAGCATGGTTGTTCAAGAAATCGCAACTGCGGTAGAAGGAATTGCAGGCACAATGAATTTTATTCCTACAATCTCGGGTAATGTGGAGCCATTCGGTTGTGGAGTAAGTATAAGTTATGGAGGATCAAATATTGCTGGTGGTATGTCAGGTCTTGCGAAAATTCCTCAGGGAGTTGGCCAACTATTAAGTTATATGGCTACGCAGTCAGCTAAAATGGCAAGTTATATTCGTAGAGAGCAAGAATGGACATTACAGGCTAACCTTGCTGCAAAAGAAATTATCCAGTTGGATAAACAAATTATTTCTGCTGATATTAAAATTCAAATTTCAGAAAAAGAATTACTCAATCACAAACAGCAAATTGAAAATTCAAAACAAGTAGAACAATTTTTAAAGGATAAGTTTACTAACCAGGAATTATATCAATGGTTGAAAGAGCAATTGTTCTCTGTTTACAAACAAAGTTTCAATGTTGCTTATGATATGGCAAAGAAAGTAGAGAAATGTTATCAGTATGAATTAGGAATAGAACCAACAAACTTTATTCAATATGGCTATTGGGACAATACCATGCAGGGATTATGTGCAGGTGAAAAATTGCAACTTGCTTTAAGACAACTGGAGAAATCTTATATCGAAGAAAACAAACGTGAACTTGAGCTTACTAAGAACGTGTCGATGGGATGGCTCAATCCACTTGCATTAGAAGAATTAAGAGCAACTGGCAAATGTTTCCTTACTGTTCCGGAAGAAGTTTATGATTTAGATTACCAGGGGCATTACTTCAGACGAATTAAATCAATAAGCATTTCCGTCCCTTGTATTGCCGGTCCTTATACTACAATTAACTGCTCACTTCGCTTGTTAAAGAACTCCGTTAGGATTAACACATCAATGAATGATTCAGGAACTTATGAGCATAATAACGATGAAGGCGTTTGGACTGATGATGACCGCTTCAGAGAAAGTAATGTGCCAGTCAAAGCTATTGCCACAAGTACGGCTCAAAGAGATTCCGGAATGTTCGAATTGAATTTCCGTGATGAAAGATACTTACCATTTGAAGGTGCCGGTGCGATAAGCGGCTGGAAAATTGAACTAACCCAGGACGCTGATTTACGGCTATTTGATTATTCAACAATTTCAGACATTATAATGCATGTTAGCTATACAGCTAGAGAGGATGCGGGTTCGTTTAAAGATAATGCGGTTACTCATCTCAAAGAATTTATTACGAATGTTGCAGATTTAAGCATACAACCGCTCCTAAGGATGTTTAGTTTGAAACATGAGTTTTCAACTGAGTGGTATAAGTTTTTAAATCCTACGATTGCAGGCTCTGATCAGGTTTTGTCTTTGTCATTACGAAAAGAGCATTTCCCATTCTTTTCAAAAAACCGAACAATAAATGTTAAGAAAGTTCAGGTACTGATGAAGACCAATAGAAGTGGCGATTACAAGATGATCCTTACTATAACTGACATCGCTTCACCAGCGCTACCGGCACCACCGATTATTCTCACTTCAGCAGAAATTAAAATGCCTGAAAATTTAACTTATGATAATATGCAGATGACAACTCTTACTGCTGATTCGGCGGCTACAGCAAATATTAATGTGGAAGATATGGATGTTTTTAA
Source organism: bacterium (assembly GCA_043738715.1). GTDB lineage: Bacteria > Patescibacteriota > Minisyncoccia > Phycocordibacterales > CAIZLB01 > JBAXAB01. The sequence goes on from JAYUFM010000131.1 coordinate 8,391, forward strand.
AGAGTGGACTTTAAAATTTAAGCATAATTCCGATGCTGACTATCATTCAATAGATATTGCTCCGAAGCCTGAAGAAATTTCAGATTTGTTTGTGGTGTTTCATTATTCATTAGGAGACATAGTGTAGAATGTCGCTATAAAAGTTCAGGTTTATAATTCAATCGATTCATGTAGTGAGTTTCGGGAGTTTTTCTTTTTAAGTTGTTCGCAGGCTTTTACAATTGATATTTGTATCTCGAATAAATGGAGTTAATCCCATCTTTTTTAACCGCCTACCTTGTCAATTGTAGTGTTCCTGCCATTACTTTTCAAACAGCAGTTTCCAATGCAAGCCCCGGACAGACAATTACTTCCAAAAATAATTGTTGGGGGCGTGGTTAAAAAACAGGCTTTAACCGGCAATCTATTTTTATAGATAGAAAGTTTGGGCTGCTGGGTTTAAAGCCGGACGAAATATTAACCAGCATACTTTGGAATATTGATTTTTATGTCAACATCATTTTGGCCTGGCTGGCATTGTTTAATGGGGGTACGCACTTCAGTTCAAAAACTGCGGAACAAAAAACTGGCAGTTCACAGACCAATTGGTAAAATGTATGCGATTGCTGTTTTACTAAGCTCCATCGTAGGTTTTTATATTTCCTTCTTTGCAACCGGGGGAATCATCGCTTCATTCGGATTTGGCTGTTTGGCAATAGTATGGTATTATACCACAATGAAGACTCATCTATACATCAGAAACAAAGAACTACAGCAACACCAAAGAATGATGATTTACAGTTATGCCGCCTGCTTTGCTGCCGCAACTTTAAGAATATGGCTTCCCTTGCTAAATGCAGCTTAAGGGGATTTCACACTTCAGCGAAAATCCTAATCTTTTTAAGGTTACCAGCCGAAAAACCTTTTAAGCCGAGTAGTTTCTTTTGCAGGTTTGCCGAAATTTGGTCAAGTACTTTTGCTCCCCATTTCTAAGTCTTGATTTATCTGAGATCATCTTACCTGTGTTGAAGTAAAATAGCAGTTGCTCACAGTTTGCAATCCTTGCCGCTACAATGCGGCTTTGCCAATTTACCTCTTAATAGATTGAATGAACTCCACATAGTTCTTGTCAATTTTCATCTGTTTCTCCTTAATTGTCATAATAATAATCAACACATAAAAGATCCGCCAAATCTTTTTATGCACTCAAAAGATTGGCGAGTCTTGTCAAATCAGGTATAAAATGGTTCGAGAATTGTACTATAGGGTTCTGTCAGAATCCAATTCTGCGGACAGTGTCCGCAGAATTGCAGAGTATTGAAAATCAATTAAATACGATTTTGCGGACACTGTCCGCAAAATATGAGGATAGGCTTTATACAGGTCTTTACAAAGGTACAAATGCCTTTCCCTTATGGATTTTAGCCCCTTTTTTAAGAGACTTTCTGCTATGGCTTTAAAAAGTTGTTTACCATAGTCCGCCCGGTCTTTGCCAGACTGTTCGTACTCTGCAATGTAATAACCAATAATCCAGTTTCGGAGTGTCAAAGCGGTATTCACCTGCCTTTGAACTTTATCCAGGAAAAAAGT
>JAYUFM010000132.1:0-9886 GCA_043738715.1 bacterium
CTGGGTTTAATGGTGAACCATCGTTTATCTCTAACACTGACAGTTTTTTTAGTAATATTGCTGACCAAGAAGCGGGGAATTTCCTAAATGAAATTTCAAAAGGAACTACTGGGATAAATTTATGTTCGAATTTTTCAGCAAAAATAGTAGTAAGCCTTTCTAATTATTATAGTAATAGTGGTTATAAAAAGAATTCATCTTCTTGTAGTTTAAGTAAAGTAGTAAGTAATGTTAAAAGCTTTGAATCCAATTTCAATAGCGGGGGATGGGGAGGATGGTTCTCAATGACCCAAAATCAAAACAATAACGCTATTGGAGCAACCTTATTAGCAACTGATGAAATGTTTGCGAGAATTTCAACAAAAAACAACACTGCAAAACTTGACTTGGGCTTGAACAAAGGTTTCTTGAACTATAAAAAGTGTGAAACCAGTGACCCTGATAGTTGTAAAACAGTAACTCCAGGTATTGTGATCCAAGGACAATTAGAAAAGACACTTGGATTACAGAGCGACCGTTTGGTTTTGGCACAAAAATTCGATCAAATGGTTGAAGCGCTTGTAAATGGTCTAATAAAGGTCGCATTGAATGAAGTGCTAACTACAAGTACAAAATAGACTGTATGAAAAAATATTTTAAAAATATAATATTAATCACATTGTCTGTTTTGGTGATTGTACCCCCCAAACCACTTATTTATATTGCATCGGCACAAATAGCCCCAAATGTAACACTCCCGGCAAATGGAAGCGCTGTATCTGGAGCAACAAACGGTAGTGCCTCAAATGGACCGACTGGGACAACTGGTAAGGATACAGGAGATAAAGTCTCTGGTAATAGCTTTGATTGTTCATACTGGAATGGTACCTTTATAGCTTGTTCTGTTGCAAATATTACAGCATGGGTACTCTCTATCGCAGCCGAGATCTTGTATCATGCAGGACAATTTTTTGACTGGCTACTTAACTACAGTTTAAACATGGTGCAAATACTGAAAGACTACAAACTTGTATCTGTTGGGTGGAAAGTCTTGTTAGACATAACAAACATTGCGTACATATTCATCTTGCTGTTTGTAGCACTGAGTATGATTGTGGGCAATTCAAGTTATGGTAATAAACAAATGATCGCACAAGTTATCATAACTGCAGTGCTGGTGAATTTTAGTTTATTTGCAACCAAAGTTTTCATTGACGCAACAAACATTGCAGCTATTCAGTTTTATAATTCAATGACATCTGTCTCCTCCAGTTCTACTAGTTCTAATACCGCAAAAAGTATAACAGCAGGTTTTATGAATGTACTTGGCCTACAGACCATATATAGTAACGCAACAGCAGATGAAAAATCTGGTACAACCAATAGCAACCAGATCTTCGCTGGTTTAGTTAATGAAGGTAAGGCATATGTCACAGACAGCACCTCTTCTAGTTTTTTCTGGAAAATAGCCACATTAGCAATACTTGGTTCAATTTTAATTATAATTACAGCTGTAGTGTTTTTTGCTGGTGGATTTTTATTCTTATCTAGAACAATCACACTACTCTTTCTTATGCTTTTTTCTTCTCTTGCTGTTGCATCAAGAGCGCTCCCCGCAACCAAACCCCAATTCGATGGTTGGTGGAAAAAGTTAATGGGAAATGCAATGTTTGCACCAGTGTTTCTGGGACTTTTATATATTTTAGTTTATGCATTTAGTACCAAGGATGCCAATTCTGTAAACTTCGCATCTATGATTCTTGGAGGAAACTTTATATCAGGTTTGGTTCAGTTTTTTATGGTCATAGCATTACTACTTGGAATAATGTTTGTGTCTACAAAATTCAGTGTTATGGGAGCCGATTTTGCATACAACGCGATGAACAAGAGAATAGGCAAGGATGCGTGGTTAAATAGAACAAGAGCTGTTGGTACGGGTGGTGTTAATCTTGCCAAAGGTGTTGGTGTTAGAACTTTAGGATTAGGAGCGACAAAACTTGCAGAATCTAGAGTCATGAGAAATGTTGCTCGTTTTATTCCAGGTGGAACAAAAGCTATGTCCGGCATGGCCAAAGCTACTGGTGTTGAAGACCTAAGAAAGAATCAAGCGGAATCGCAGAAAAAGAAAGATGCATACGTTTCAGGTTATGCACCACAAGGGGCTAGAGAGAGTAATGAAAAATTTGAGAAACGACAGTTAGACGCTACAAACCGTGGGTTAAAGAGACTTGGTTTGAACGAAAAAGGGGAAGAGCTTGGTGGTATCAGAGGACTTATTACAAGTGTAAAGAAAAGCCGTATTTTTGGTGGGGCAGCCTTTGCTAACCTACAAAGAGCAAAAGCAAAAGAGGTTGTTGCCGCTTCAAAGAGCAAAGCCCGTGCAATGGCTCAATCTGTTGACTTGGCAAGAGGAATTGAAACTGTATTAGGAGGTACTGGTTCAACAGTAGTGGAAACAATAGCGGGTCAGCCAGCAACAGCGACTTCTCCGGCAGTGCCTACAACTTACAAAGACAAAGAAGATGCATTATATGAACTTCAGGCTGCAATAAATAGAAAAGAATACAGCTTGGTTCCTGGTACTAATCAGCTTAGAGTTGGAAATGTTCTAGTACCTGCAGCACAAGATCTTGCAAAATCATACAAAGCTTGGAAAAATCCATCCGTTGGTGCTACAGCAAAAGACATAGCAGATGCCAAAAAAGATTTCGAGCAAATGGAGAACCAACTTATTGCTAAACTTAATGCTTACTCTCAATCAAAAGACCGTGCATTAGATAAGGCAGAACGTGAAGCAAAAGATGCAGCAAATAAAGCTGCTGCTGCTGCAAAACCTTAAAAAGGTTCCAATTAATTAAAAAAATATGAAAACAGGCTTTGACTATTTATTTGAAAACACAAACAAGTTACCACCAGAAATTGCTGACGTGGTTTTAAATTTTAAATTTACACAAGGATTCAGCACCTTGGTAAATAAATACAAACTACATTTAGATCAAGCAGAAATCCTAGAAGACATGACATTCAGAGTCATGTTTAGCGATATGACCGATACAGAATTTACTGCAAAGTTAGTTTCGGAACTGGGGATGTCACCAGTATCTGCTAAAGAACTAACAGAAGACACAAATACAAATATAGTCGCACCTGTAAAACTAGCAATCGAAACTAGAATCCATGGAATGTTAGAAGACTATAAGGACATAGACGACAATGAAATAGAACCAATGGATACAGAAGACGAGGAGGGTTCAATTCCATCCCCCGCAGCTTTTCATCCAAATTCATACAACGAACCAATTACAGATGACAATGAGAAACACCATGCGGTTTCTATAGGTGCCCGCCAAAACATCACACATTCACCCACAATTCCTGGATCTTCCCTGACACATGCTGATATTTTACATGGTATTGAGAATCCACATTCAACATTACCCAACATGGGAAATAGTGCTATTAAGACAGCTTCTGGTTCAAAGAGCTACAGTGATGTAATGGCAGCATCCAATCCTACTGCCTATTTTGGTGCTGAATTACATAGCAACAAAAAAACAAACAATGAAATTGTTTTACCCCCAACAACAAAATCGGTGCCAATCGAAAAAGAACCGACTGTAAAAATTACACCAGTAGCACCTGCTGCAGAATTACCAATAAAAAATCCTGATATATTCCCAAAACCTATCAATCCAACTGTTCCGTCGATGAAACCTATTGAAAGTAACCAGATAATCAAAACTGCCCCAGCAGTAAAAACTCCAGATATCATAAGCCTAAAAAGCAATTCAATTGTAGTCACATCTCCCGCCAAAAATACACCGACAGTCACAACTCCTACTGGTTTTATTCACAATAATTTAGCCGTGCCTGATTCTGCACACCCATCTGTTGATCCATACAAGGAAAGCTTTTAATTAATCTGCTATAATAACGCTACATGCGTTATCAAGTACCTCAATTTATAGAAGTCGAAGACAAAATTTTTGGGCCATTCACATTCAGACAATTTGCATATCTAGCCGGAGGGGCAGGTGCAGCATTTCTTTGTTATAGATTACTACCAACCCTAATCGGGATCGTAGTCGCAATTCCTTTTGCTTGCTTTGGTTTGGCTTTGGCATTTTATAAAGTAAACAGCCGACCTTTTATAGATGTTCTCCAATCCGCTTTTGAATACATTGTAAAAAGTCGCTTGTATATTTGGAAAAAAGTAGATAAAAAACCAAAAACCCAAGAAGAGATGGATGAAAAAGCCGTGCAAAGTTTCATGCCAAGTAGCGCAGTACCAAAATTATCTGACAGTAAATTAAAAGAATTAACTTGGAGTCTAGATATCAACGAGACTATTTATTCAAAAGAAAGCGGGGGACTAGCTCATGAAAGTACAGTTCCAAATACTAAACCGTTTTAATTTGCTATAATCTGAACAACATGGCACTAGACGCTTCACCAACACAACAATTCGTACCTATTAAAGAAGTCCGTGATGGTATCATCATATTAAAAGATGGCTCTATGCGAGCTGTTTTGCTAGCATCTTCTTTAAACTTTGCTTTAAAATCTTCCGATGAACAACAAGCGATTATTTTCCAATTTCAGAACTTTCTAAACTCTCTAAATTTTTCATTACAAATCAGTGTTCAATCAAGACGCCTTGATATTAGGCCATATATCGCACTATTAGAGGGTCGTTACAAGGAACAAGCAACAGATTTAATGCGACTTCAGACCCGTGAATACATCGAATTCATAAAAACTTTTACTGAACAGACTAATATTATGACAAAGAACTTTTTCTTGATTATTCCTTATACACCTCCAATTATAGGCGGGGGAAGTAATAGTGTAGCTTCTTCTTTTTTTTCAAAGAAAAGTAAAGCTGAAGAGTCAGCTGATAAAACTGCAAATTTCGAGGAACACCGCAGTCAATTAGTTCAACGTTTAGAGGTTGTACAGCAAGGATTAGTTCGATGTGGTATTCGTATTGTACAATTAGGCACTGAGGAGTTAGTTGAGGTGTTCTACAAAATATTCAATCCAGGGGACATAGAGAAACCAATTCACGTTCCTGAAAAATAAGAGAAAAATATAAAAGGGACAAAAGGGGATTGCATGGTAAAATAAAGTAAATAAAATAAATGGGACTACTAGATTTTTTAAAACCAAAAGAAAAAACATTACCATCGATTACATCGATTTTACCTCAAGAAATATATGAGGCTGGGGTTTTGGAATTGCAGGATATTATTGCTCCGTCGGCTTTAAAGATTTCACCTCGATCATTAAACCTCGGAGACAAAATTGTAAGAACATTTTTTGTTATTTCATATCCTCGTTTTTTAAATGAAAATTGGTTCTCTCCAATTATTAACCTTGATAAAATTTTTGATATTTCAATTTTTATTCATCCAATTGATACAGCAACAGTTCTGCGTCAATTCCAGAAAAAAGTAGCCGAGGTGCAAAGCCAGATCCACACAAGAGAAGAGAAGGGGTTGGTTCGAGATCCTATGCTAGATACTGCGTATCAAGATTTAGAGAGCCTGCGAGACAACCTTCAGCAAGCACAGGAAAAACTATTTGACGTTGGACTTTATATTTCTATTTATGGCGAAACTGAATCTGAATTAGATAAAATTGAATCTGAAATCAAATCAATTTTAGAATCGGCCCTCATTTATGTTAAGCCAGCACTATTCCAACAAGAACAAGGTTATCGCAGTGTTTTACCAATTGCTAAAGACGAATTATTGGTACACTCAAAATTAAACTCTTCACCTCTATCTAGCCTGTTCCCATTTATTTCATTTGACCTTACATCTGATAAAGGAATTTTGTATGGAATTAATCGTCACAATTCAAGTCTCATTTTATTCGATAGATTTTCTTTGGAAAACTATAACTCGGTAACTTTCGCCAAGGCCGGTTCTGGTAAATCATTCGCCACAAAACTAGAAATTTTGAGAAGCCTTATGTTCGATACAGACGTTATTGTTCTTGACCCTGAAAAGGAATATGAATACCTTGCAGAAGCCACAGGTGGACGATATTTCAATATTTCCCTTACTTCTGAACACCATATCAACCCGTTCGATTTACCAGTTCCTCGTGAGGACGAAGCCTCAGCCGACGTTTTGCGATCAAACATTGTAAACCTCGTGGGACTTTTCCGAATCATGTTAGGAGGACTTACACCTGAAGAAGATGCAATCATTGACCGTGCAATAACAGAAACATACGCATTAAAAGATATTACTCCTGAATCCAACTTTGCAGCAGTTGAACCTCCATTGATGTCCGATTTTGAATTAGTACTTGCTGGAATGGAAGGAGGGGAATCATTGGCACAAAGAATTACAAAATATACAAAAGGTACTTGGTCAGGATTTATTAACCGTCCTTCAAACGTTGATATTAATAAAAAATTCGTAGTGTTCTCACTACGAGACATGGAAGACGAATTGAAACCAATCGCGATGTATATCGTGATGCACTTTATTTGGAACTCTATCCGAAAAGAAATTCGCAAGCGATTCCTAGTAATCGATGAAGCATGGTGGATGATGAAATCAGATGATACAGCATCATTTCTATATGGATTGGCTAAACGAGGTAGAAAATACTATTTGGGTATGGCTACAATTACCCAAGACGTTGAAGACTTCTTGAAATCACCTTATGGATTGCCAATTATCACCAACTCTTCAATTCAGGTTTTGTTAAAACAGTCTCCGTCATCAATTGATGTGGTACAAAAAACATTCAGCCTTACTGATGAAGAAAAGTATTTATTACTTGAATCCGATGTAGGAGAAGGTATTTTCTTTGCAGGTTTAAAACACGTAGCAATTAAAATTATTGCCTCATACACCGAAGAGCAGATCATCACAACAAAACCATCTGAAGTTCTAGCAATGAAAAAAGCAAAGGACGATCTGGCAAGTAAGTTGGTGACCGATAATAAAGAGAGGGAAGATAAGCTAAAAACAGCCCTTGATTCTGTAAATGGATAGTTTATTCTTAAACTATGAATAGCGAACAAACTATAGATCCCAAAATTGCCCGACAAGAAGAGGAGAATAGAATGGCTGCTGAACAGGCAAAAACTGATGCCGAAAATGAGAGTATAAAATACCAAGAAAATTTACAAAATGAACAACAGAATTTAAATACTGAGGCAGATATACTAGAACAAGAAAACAAGGCAAGGGAAGTGCAAATGCAACAGTACGAAAATCAGGAAAATAGTAGATTACAGGAGATTCAGCAAAGTGAAAACCAACAAAGGCAGGCTCAAAATGCAACTCCTAAGGAAAAACCCATCCCGTGGTTAACTTTCCAAATCATGCTTTTTGTTGCTGTAATAGCTGATATTTTATGTTTTTTAATTAACTTAATACCAGTAATTGGAGGAGTCCTAGAGGACATTCTCCTTACATTACCAATAGCTTTTATATTTTGGGTAATTTCTAAAATAAGTGGGGTACCCATATTTAAAGGACTTCGAGGTGTTGTAACTTCAGCTACCATTGTGGTTGGTTTTATACCTGTTGTGAATGCAATTCCTAAATGGTCTTTTGATGTTTTAGCATTAGTTGCAATAACTTTGGCAGAAAAGGCAGCGGGGAAAGCCTTAAAAAATATGCCCAAGGTTGCAAAGAAGAAAATATCTATGGTTGCAAATATGGTACCCAAAAGTATCCAGAGACAAGTTGTACGCCAACTACCACAACTGGCGGAAATCTCCTCAGTTCAACAACAACCTCAAATATCAAGATCTACATCAAGACCTTTGCCCAACACTATAAAATCCCCAGTTAGATCCAAATCCGGACTATTAGGAACTCTTGTTAAAAAGTAATTGGCGCACAAAGAAACAAAGTCGTATAATGATAGCGATGAAAATAAATAGAAAAAATAAATTTAAGTACATTTTAAATAGCTTTTTTGTTTTTATCTTACTATTTACTACTTTCAGTTTGGTTTCGGCCCAAACCGCAAGTACAACAAACGTAGGCAACTTAGGTGATACCGCAAGTACATCAGACTATGTTTCTCCATACACAGTCTTACCTAATCCCTATGCAAACCTTTCACCTGAAGAACAGGCAAAACTACCAATTAGTGCCCAAGTCCCTGCAATTATAGAACAAGTTTCTGTTGATATTGTTCCAGAGGTACCAAGACCAGGAGATACTGTGACTTTAAGCGTATCTACATTCGGAGGAATCGATATCAATTCAGCAATGATTAACTGGGTAATGAATGGAAAAAGTTCTTTAAAAGGAAGAGGTGAAAAGAGATTTTCATTTCAAGCAGGTACAGACGGAAACCTATCTACCATCGAACTACATATTCAACCACAATATGGAGCAGAGGTAGTAAAAACTTTTAAATTTAACCCTGCGGAAGTTGATGTTTTGTGGCAAGCGAACACATATACACCACCATTTTACAAAGGAAAAGCGCTATATACACCCGAAGCTGACCTTCAATTTGTTGCAATGCCTAATATTATTGATTCTGCTGGACAAAAAATTCAACCATCAAAAGCTGTGTACGATTGGGAGATTGGCTTTAATCATATAGCTGATAAATCAGGCTATGGTGTAAATTATTTTAATTATACAGGCTCAATAATATCAAAACCAACAAAAATAAGGGTAACCGCATATGACCCTTTGAACAAGGAATCAGCTGGCACGGGGAACTTAGTAGTTGAACCAATTCAACCAACACTACTTATGTATGAGGTACACCCAACATACGGAACTATGTTTAACAATGCAGCAAATGGAACTTATAATTTTGGTGCACAAGATATTCAATTAGGAGTATACCCGTATTTCTATAGTTCAAATAGTAGAAAAGGTGTCAATTATCAGTGGTCAATAAATGATAACCCACTGGACACACTACCAAAGAACCAAGATTTCCTTGTTCTTCAAAAAATTAAACAAGATCAAGGAAAATCTTCAATCACTGTTTCGGCCACGATGGATGATAAAGCATTACAACTATCTAATACGAGTTTAGATTTGCTTTATTAGACTGTGTCTAAAAATAAATAATTTTTAATGCAGTTTTGATATACTATAGTCTGTAATCTAGTGAAAAAAAATATATCCAAAAAATTAGTTTTGTTTTTTATTTTTATATCAACTTTTTTTGTTGGACCTATTTATGCAATGGCTGGTACAAATGATCTAACTGCTACCAAAGGTGGGGCAGCCCCTGTGTATGTAGACAAAACTCCACTATATGACAGTATTCCAGAATTAACAGCACAAGAAAAAGCGGCGCTTATAGCTAATGACAAAAAACAATATGACTATGCAGTAGCTCTTGCAAAATCACAATCAGACCCGAGTATAGCTGCCCCAGCGATACAAGACGCCTCTACTCTAAGTGCTGACTATTTATCCGGCGAATCAAAGGCTGTAAATGCACAAATTAAAGCAGATCAATCTATCGCACAAAAAGAAATTACCGGTGAACCATTAGACGCCCAAGAGCAAATTGTTAAGAATATTGAAGATGGGGTACCCTCAAGTGCAAATAACAACACTTCTACCAACACATCAGGAAGTGAAGATGTTTTTCTTCAAGAAGCATTGCTGCAAAACGCTGCTTCATTAACAGGATTTTCTGGAGTCGATAATGGTTATAGCAGTTCAGCCGGTGCTGATTTTGGACCAGGATCTACAGCAGGTACCACCGGAGCAACCGGAGGTACAGGATCAACTGCTAGTGGTAGTGGAACAACAGGGGGAAGTACAGGAAGTGGCTCAGGTACATCTAACACCAACACCTCCAACAACATCTGCGATTCAAACGGAAAGTGTACATATGTGTTAATGGCCCCAGTCGGTACCTTGTTAGGAAATTCTAATAGTGGTAAAGA
>JAYUFM010000133.1:0-3537 GCA_043738715.1 bacterium
GGTGAGATTCGAACTCACGGTCCCCTTGCGAGGACTACAGTTTTCAAGACTGTTGCGATCGACCACTCTGCCACTCCTCCGCGGACAATGCTATCAAAAATCAGATGATTCGGCAAATTTCTCGCTAGTAATCCTAATCGATGTTACTATTTTACATATGACAAATGACCTAAATGATGTTGTTCCAGATAAAATAGTTCACAGTGGTCGAGCCATTGGAATTGATTTTGGGAAAAAGCGAATTGGTATTGCCTTATCAGATGCTGAAAAAATGATTGCCTTTCCACATTCGATAATAGAAAATGACCCAGAGGTTACAAAGCAGATTTTAGAATTGTGCAAGCAAAACGATGTAGACCTAGTCGTAGTGGGGGAATCTAAGGATTTTAAAGGGGTAGATAATGCAATTATGCACGATATTAGACGTTTCGTAGATAAATTTACACAGTTATTACCGCACGGGTCAAAACTTATTCCAATATACGAACCAGAGACACTTTCATCACATCAAGTTTCCAAAATTCAAGGAGACAGCGAAAACGTTGATTCTGGCGCAGCATCAATTATTTTACAAAGTTACTTAAATAGGCTTAAATATAAAAATGAACAACACACCAATTAATACAAACAATGATTCATCGGCTAATTTACCGACTGTTGATTCCTTAACCGAAGCAATTGCACCAGTAGTAGAAAAGAAAATTTCTTTTGATGATTTTCAAAAAGTCCAAATAACTCTTGGAAAAATTTTAAGTGCAGAAAAAGTAGTTGGTTCTGAAAAATTATTGAAATTATCAGTTGATTTCGCTGAAGCGTCTCCAAGACAAGTTGTATCTGGTATCGCCAAAGCATTTCCGGACCAAACTGTATTAGTTGGTCAGACTTTTCCATTTATTACAAACCTAGAACCAAGAATGATTATGGGTTTACAAAGTCAAGCAATGATCTTGGCAGCTTCACATGAAAACAATTTGGCCCTCTTAAAGCCAACAATAGAAATTCCAGCGGGGACGAAGCTTTCATAGTGCATTTTTAAACACGCAGTTTGTGTTTTGTTTGTTATAACTAAATGTTATAATTGTTTGGATATGCGATTCTCTGAAAAATTACTTTCATATTTCCCTACTCCATATTTTTTGGATATGCCCCATGTTGGTTTAGATATTACATCTACATCAATTAGATTTCTTGAGCTTATAAAAGTACCAGGTCATTTAAAGATTGGAAAATACGGTATTCATCCTCTATCTAACCCTATTGTCTTTGATGCTTCACTTTTAGGAAATAAAGAATTAGAGGATGCGTTAACTCAAATCCAACGTACACAAAAGATTACATTTGTAGAGGTTTCAATTCCTGAAGTCGCATCATATTTATATACAACCGAAGTCCCGATGGGGGACGAGAGCAGTATCTGTGCTAATATCGAAATGCACCTAGAAGAAAATGTTCCGTTAACCTTAACAGAAGCAATATTTGAATATTTTCCTATTAGAGAGGACCATAGAAATTCTATGGTAACTGTAGCGGTGTCGGTGGTGCCATATCAGATTGTAAGAGACTATACTTTGCTATTACAAAAAAGTGGAATGACACCAGTTTCATTTTTGATAGAAGACCAAGCCTTATCTCGTGCGGTAGTTGATTATGACGACAAGGATGCCTATTTGATAGTTCAAATTTCAGAGAAGAGGACTGTACTGTCAATAGTATCAGACCATGCCGTTCAGTTTACTTCATCTATTCCAATTGGTTCTATAGATTTTACAGAAAGTTTGATGCGTGAATATAAAATATCAAGAGAAGAATCCGAGGCTATGAAAAAAGATCCTGAATATGAATCAGTTGATTTGGAAAATAATAAAATTTTTGCAGGAATGATTAATGGTTTTTCTGCAATTAAAGATGAAACACAGCGTGTTTTCATATATTGGCAGTCATTCCAAGACAAACTAAAGACAAGTGGGGGACCATCAATGATTAAAAAAATTATTATTTCAGGCAGAGACGCGCTCCTTCCTGGATTAAAAGAGTATTTTTCAAGTAGTTTGAATGTACCAGTCGAGGTAGCTAATGTATGGCAGAACGTCTTTGATTTAAAGAAGATCGTTCCTGAAATTAAATTTAATGATGCACTGGATTTTGGGACAGCAGTTGGTCTCGCTTTACCTAAACATAGATATTAAAATTAAAAACAATGTTATATCTATTACCTGATGAACAAAAGAAAAAAGTCCTAAGAGAATATCGCATGCGATTAGCGATTGTATCATTAGCTGCACTTTCCTTTGTCGGCGTAGTTGCTCTGGCCACACTTGCACCTACAGAAATTTTGATTTCAAGCAGGCAAAACATTTTAGATTTGCAGCAAAAGAGTATCGAAGTGTCGCCTACTTCAAATGTTGACGAGTTGTCAAAAAAAATCATGGATATTTCGACCAAAGCGTCCATTCTGGTTCCAATTAGTGCGCCAATTTCCCCAGCTGAGGTTTTTATGCATTTAGAAAATGAAGCAGGTGATGCAACAAATATACGTGAATTTCAATTAGTACATTTTGACGACAATGTATCAGTACAAATTTCCGGAGTGTCAAAAAATCGTGACTCATTGATAAAATTCATAAATATTTTAAAGCAGGACACTGCCTTTACAGGTGCAACCTTTCCTTATAGTAGCCTTGCAAAACAGGATAATTTAGGTTTTACACTGAATATGATTTTGAATCTAAAGAACTTTAACGCTACAACTACTAAAAGTTAAAATTATATGAAGAAGCAAACCTTAAACATCTTAATAATAAACCTTATAGTCACACTTGTTATTTGGGGTGGTTACTTCTTTTGGATTAAATATATTGAAAATACAAACTCTTCATTTGATGAAGTGAAACATAAGATTATTTTTGCAACACAGAAAAGCGATGCAATAAAAAGACTGCGTAACCAGATTCAAAATGACACAAATAATGGTTTCGATTTAGATACATTTATTGTGCACCCGGACCAAACTGCTGATATAGTGCAAAAAATCGAAAGCTTTGGTGGCGTCACAAAAACTAAAATTAACACACAATCTGTCGCAACTGAGGAAAGTCCTTCCTTGCCAGCGGGATCGAACCTTCTTCGTATTGTTTTTAATATAAATGGTACCAAGGAAAACATTTTGAATTGCATTAGGTTAGTTGAAATGATTCCTTATAACTCAAAAATCACTAAGTTAAATCTTTCAAAAATCTCTAATGCATCTTCAACAGATATGTGGTCGGCAAACGTTGATTTAATAATGGTCAAATTAAGTGATAGCGGAGGTCCGGACGCTGTAAAATAAAAAACTATATGAAAATTTTTAAAAAGAATATATACATAATAGGGAATAGCCCACAAACTGACTGGCAAAGAGTTTTTATCGTAACAATTATTCTCATCCTGACTGTCTCAATTTACGGCATTATTTTCTATAAAGGTATTGAGGCACAAAGTATCGATAAAGAAACGCCAATAACCGCAACAGCTAAGGCAAATGCTGAAAAGAAAACT
>JAYUFM010000134.1:0-3517 GCA_043738715.1 bacterium
GCGTAACGTAGTGACGTTCTCGGCATAGTTTTTGCATATTTATCCAAGAATTTGAAAAGGACTTTTTCGGAAACCTTTTTACCCATTTCCCGCAACATCCAACCAATCGCTTTTTGGATTAAATCATGTGCATCGTTGATAAGGATTTCTGCAATTTCGATTGCTTCATCGGAGCGTCCTTTATTTAGGTATGCAAATGTAGAGATCATGGAAATTCTGCGTTCCCAGAGTGACTTCGATATAGCTAATTTTTTGAGAATCTTCATTTTATCTTTGTTTCCGTCTAGGTATTCTCCGACAATATAGCTTGCACTAGAATCGACAAGGTCCCAATTATTAATCCACTTAGTATTTTTCAAATAAAAATCAAATATTTCTTTTCTGTCTTTTGAATCTGACTTTTCAAACTTTTCTACAAGTATGTACAAAGCGCATGTTCTGAATTCGTGCTCGGCAGAATGGAGTAGGGAAGTGAGGTCTTTAAGATCGAGATCAATATAATTTTTGCATACATTTCTTTGATCTGGAACTGAAATTCCAATAAAAATATCTCCTTCGCCATATTCGCCAAGACCTGTTTTGAAATATCGAGACGAGCCCTCGGCACGTTCAGGATTTGCGATAGAGAAGAGGGATTTTTTAAGACTTGATAGTGATGACATGGACTAATTATAGACTACCCTCTGGAAAATCCAATTCTATTTTTTGGTTTTTGTTTTCCAGATGTAATTAAAAATTTCTCTGAATGCATTGGTGATTATTTCATTTTGAATCATGATTCCTACAGGGTGTACTTCATCAAATGCCACAATCACAATCTTTGAATCATAAAGGTTAATTTCTATTCCCAAATCCTTAAAAAGATCTACAACGCAGAGTTCACGCAGGAGACTCTTGGCTGATGCCATGTACTTTGAAACGTCTTTGTTGTTTGGGACAATACTTTGGACTTGTACACCTCTCCCTACTCGCTGTGGCAGATATTCATTACTCAGCCATTTACCTAGAGATGAATATCCTTTCTGATAATCAGTAATAGTGTAAAGGTTTTTTTCTTTGTTGTTATAAATAGTATCTGTATACAAATTTTTCACAGCTTCAAATCCTTCAAAATATTTTACATCTGCGTATAGAGATTTGCCTTTTTCTTTTTTAACTGCAGAAAATTTACTTATATCATTGGTTATATTTACTCTTAATGATTCCGCTTTAGCTTCGGCCCACTTTTTATATTGGTCAATAGAGATAGCTTCAAAATAGGAGACCTTACCTTTCTCGATACAGGTTACAAGACCTTTTTTGACCAGTAATTCCAATGTGTGATAGAGGGCTGTTCGGTTTACCAAAGTGTCCTTTGAAATTTCATTAACCCTGCTCTGTCCAAGTTTAAAGAGGGATTCCAGTACCCGGCGCTCGTTTTGATTAAGGAGGTCCACATAGAAAGATTAGTGTAATCTCCCCTTGTTGTCAACATGTATCAACAGTTTTACAGATATTAAGCATTCTGTATAGTTACACCATTAAATTAATAAATGTCCATACTTATGAATAAAAAAACCATAATTATCATTGCAGTTGTAATAATGATCGGAATAATCTGGGCTATTACTAGAAATATTAATAAACAAAACACTGGAAATGAGACAGTGAAAATAGGCGTAATAGAACCACTCACAGGTGGGGCAGCGGCTTATGGAGAAGTAGCCAAAAACGGCTTCTCGCTCGCAATAGATGAAATTAATTCATCAGGAGGAATAGGTGGTAAAAAAATAGAAGTAGTTTACGAAGATTCGAAATGTACTGCCAAAGACGCATTAGGTGCTGCACAAAAACTGGTCAATACCGATCAAGTTCAATACCTCTTAGGTGCAATGTGTAGTGGTGAAGTCCTCGCAGTTCTTCCTTTGACTGAATCTAAACCAATGATTTTTATTGGAGAGGGGTCAAGTCCAGACATAACAGGTAAAGGAAAATACTTTTTTAGAACATGGCCGAGTGATTCTTTAAGCTGTAAGGCACTCGCTGATTACCTGGTCCCAAAATACAAAAAAATTGCAGTTATCACTGAGAAAACGGATTATTCTTCTGCACTCGACAAAAGTTTTGAAGAAAATGTCCTTGCATTAGGTGGGCAGGTAGTTGCATCTGAAACTTTTTCAGGAGACACCAAAGATTTTCGTGCAATCTTGAGCAAGATAAAAGATTCAAACCCTGATCTATTATTCATCAACCCACAAACAGGACCAGTTGCTGCTTTAATTGCTAAACAGGCGAGGGACCTCGGTATTCAATCTCAGTTCACAACATTCTTCTTTACTGGTGATGAGTTCGTAAAAGCGAACAAGGATGTAAACGGCACAATCGTGCTTGATGTCCCATCTCTCGATTTAAACCGACCTACTGCTATTGATTTCACAAATAAGTATAAAGAAAAATTCGGCGTAATGAATTATCCTTTCGTAGCAGGTCAAACATACGATTACGTGTATCTTGTAAAACAGGCCATTGAGAAAGTAGGAAGTGACCCAGTTAAAGTCAAAGATTATCTAAACAATATGCCAGCATATAAAGGTATTATCGGGGACTTTTCATTCGATCAAAATGGAGATGTGAAAGGGATTGGATTTAGTTTTAAGAAAGTGGAAGGAAATACTATTGTGGATTTGAAATAAGAATTATTTTGAAGTAGATCGAAAACATTCTAAATTAATGGTCTCTTTGTATTAATTGACACTAATATAGTGAGTGTTAAACTCTTTATATTATAAATATCAATTAGGAATTATGAAAAAAGGCACTATTTGGACGATTGGGGTTATCATTCTGTTGATTCTAGCGGTAGTAATGATTAACAATGGAAAGAAGGCTCCGGTCTCTACAGGGCAGACTGTACCTGTGGCTGAAACTGGATCAATAAAGATTGGTGTCATTGCACCTCTTACAGGGGATGGTGCGGTTTACGGTGAACCAGCAAGACAAGTGTATGAAATTGCGGTAGATGAGATTAACAAAGCCGGAGGAATAAACGGTAAACAAATACAGTTAATAGTAGAGGATGGTAAGTGTAATGGAGAAAGTGCTGTTTCCGCTGCGCAGAAATTGGTAAATGCGGATGGGGTACAAGTTATCATCGGAGGATTCTGCAGTGGAGAATCATTGGCAATTATTCCAGTAGCAGAAGCAAAAAATGTTGCATTGATTTCTCCAAGCTCAAGTAGTCCTGACCTAACTAGTAAGAGTAAGATATTTTTTAGAAACTTCCCAAGTGACAGTAGCCAGGGTAGTGTGATTGCACAGGTTGCGTACGATTTAGGAAAAAGAAAAGTTGCCTTCTTCCAAGAGCAAACCGACTATGCTTTAGGAATATATAAATCATTTAATGAAAAGTTTACAGCCCTAGGAGGAGTAGTAGTAAAAGAAGAGGCCCCTTCTACTGCGAAAGATTTCCGCTCTCAGCTATCAAAGTTGAAAGCACAAAAGCCAGATGCATTGTTTGTTGATGTGCAGACGATAGCTG
>JAYUFM010000135.1:0-3493 GCA_043738715.1 bacterium
TGAGGGAATGAAGTGCGGTTGTTGGCTGTGGTGGTTTACCGCTTCTTCCAGCGAGGCTTACCCTGCTTGCGGTATTGCCTCCCATGCTCGTCTTCGTGGCCAAGGTTCGGAGACCCTTGATTCATTTGGACGCTGTGTGGCAAGGCCCGGATAGAGCCTCCCATGACGACTGACTGGAACTGATCGTGCTTCATCTTCTGTTGCTTTTGTTGGTTTGTGCTTGTTGTTTCTACTTGGGCTCCCCGCAATTGCTACGTGAAGTCCAGGTGAAAATACTACACCTGTGATTTTTAGGTGTCAATCCACAGATTGTGGGTATTGTCAAAAATTACTTTATTCCCCTCTCACTCTAACCAAATTTCTTTCAACACAGTTTCTTCCACAGTATGACCTTCCATCTTCAAACACACAATTTTCACAGCAAATAAAATGTAAATGACACAAGTCGTTCGCACAATTTATATAACGCTCAGATGGTGCATCACATTTTTGGCAACGACCAATCACTTCGTGTAATTGTCCCTCCTTTGCAATGCCTGATTTAACTTTATCGTCATAGTTCATCACTACTCTATTATCAAAAACATACAGTGAACCGACAAAGTCCTTACCTGGAAATTTTTCCATATATGTAGCCATTCCACCGTCTAATTGGTAAACATCCTTAAAACCTTTCTTTTTTATATATGCTGAAGCTTTTTCACAACGAACTCCTCCAGTACAAACAGTCACGACTGGTTCGTCTTTTACGTGTTCTAGCTTTGGTAAAATTTTTGGTAAGTCTCGGAAATTTTCCATTTCAGGATTAATAGAATCCTTGAAATGTCCTACAACAAATTCGTAGTCATTTCGCATATCAATAATTTTAAATTTTTTACCTTCTCGGAACCATTTATGCAACTCTTCTGCTGGTAAATGTGTAGCTGTGTATTCAGCAGGATTAATGTCCTCATCACCCAGTTTCGCTGCCACAATTTCTTCGCGTAATTTTACCTTCATTTTTGGAAATGCTTTTCCATCACCAATAGATTTCTTAAAACTTACATCAGAAAATATCCCGTAACAAAATGAACCATCACTGTTTAATGTGTTGCCGTATTTATCTTGGCCACCCTTTCCGTCCTGGGAGATTAAGGCTTTTACATATTCAGCATTTGCCTCTGGTGACCCCTCGACTGTTCCATTTATACCCTCCGCGGCAATCAAAATACGCCCTTTCAGATTAAGGCGCTTACAAAGTTCCTTGTGCCAATCCACGAATAATTGAGGACGGTGAACAGGGGTATATTTATAATATAGGAGGATTTCAAATTGATTCATATATATGCATTCCGCTGATGAATGCTTCACCAGGAGTGTTAGCTAATTTATAACGTAAAACGGTCATCTAATCAACAAGGATTGACGCACAACCATGTCGGTGTTACTCTTTTTTTGAAACAGTTAGGTCAGACAACACGTTTGACCCTTCAAAACCAACCCATAATCAAGACATGAACCCAACAGAAGTCGTGGACACTCAACCCCGTATCGGTTTCGCCTACAACGCCAAATTCAAAAAAGGCAAAAAAACATTCGCAGCCTCTGTTGTATACATTGGCTACGAAGGTGGTTACTTTATCGTACGCCACATCGACAATTACTATCGCTCAAAGCGCAGTTCCCCACCTGAAATGGAACCTGCTTTCATTTTCAACATCAAGACGGACGAAACCAAGTAACCCTCAACCCACCCCTCGAAAAGCAACCCACCTGCTCTTCGAGGGGTGGGTTGCTTTTTTATGACGGTTTACAATTAATTGTAAACCGTCATAAAAATACTCGTATTTAAATAATATTTAAACTACAGATAACAAAAATAGACTCGGAACAACTTATTACATCTCCTTTGGAACTTTGATACCAAGTAACCACAGCGCATTGTGCACTGTAAACTGAAAAGCCTTAGTTAAGGCAAGTCGTTCAAGTGAATTAGCAATCTGACTTCCCGCATAGAAACCATTAAATGCTGCCGAGAGGGACAATAAATATTGTGCTACATAATGTGGAGCGTATTCTGATTGGGCTCTTATAACCACATCTGGAAAGCGTGAGATGAGGCGTTTCAAAACATTTTCAGTATCATTTGTAACTGAATCAGAGATAACAATATCATTCTGGATTTTTGCAATAAAATTTTCATCAATCACATGACCGTTTTCCTCTCCCTTTCGGAGAACCGATCCCGCACGGACAAATGAATACTGAATGTATGGACCTGAATCGCCTTCAAAAGACAGCGCCTTACTGCGATCAAAAACAATGTCTTTACCAAGGGTCTGCTTCAAGATCGAGAATTTAATTGCAGAGACAGCGATTTCTTCAGAAATAACTTTTTTATCTTCATCTGACATTTTTCTATCTGACATTTTTTCTAAAACCGCTGAAACTGTTTCGTCTATAAAGTCTCGTCCCGCAATAATATCACCTGTTCTAGATGACATTTTACCTTCAGGTAACTTCATCATTCCATGTGAAATATGCCTTAGCTTTCCTTGTAAAAATGGAAACAATAATTCATTCGCCTTAATGGTCAATTTAAAAAATGCATTCTGTTCGTTTGCTGTCACCGTGATTCCAGTATCGTATGGGAATGCATTGTATTTCATCTCAGCAAGACCGATCTCCTTTCCTGCGTAAGTCGGTAACCCCACCTTTGTTATCAAAACATCAGTGTGTAGGCCATATTTTTCAGCGTTAAAAATAATAGCGCCCTCACTCTTTTCAAAAATTCCCATTGATAAACCCTCATTAACCGCCTTTATACCAGGACCACTAGATTCGCTTTCGAAAAAATATCTATCAAATTTTGTGCCAAGGATTTTATAAATTTCTTCAAAATATTCAAGGCTCCATTCACGACCTTTATCGTAAATTTCATTTACTTCAGCGTCTGAACGTTCATATATTTTTTTATTTATTTCCTGAACCTCGGCTTCAATTTCTGGGTGTTCTTTAAAATAGGTGGCGCCTTTAGCATAAGACTTTCCAAAAAAATCTACTTTTTCCTTTGCAGTTGCATTATCATCAGGAAATTTTTCATCCATCAGCCTTAGGCCATAGATAGTCAGAGCAATGTGCCTTCCCACATCACCTTGAAAACAAAAACGTTTAACATCTGCACCTGTCCATTCGACAAGACGAGACAATGACTCTCCGATACAATTAGACATTAGATGTCCAATATGAAAAATCTTGAAGGGGTTTGGATCTGTAAATTCTACAACCAATTTCTTACCTTTTAATGAATGATTTTTTCCATAATGAATTTTTTCATGCAAAACTATTTTAATGACTGAATCAAAATATTCATCTGCAATTGAAAAATTTATAAACCCTGGTTTCTCAGCTAGGATATTTGTGACATTCTTTATTGAAAGTTTTTTCAATTCATCCGCAATTTCATTTGCCAATTCAATTGGATTTTTCCCCGCTTTTTTAGCCAGCATCATCG
>JAYUFM010000136.1:0-3358 GCA_043738715.1 bacterium
AACTACAAGTGCGTCAACAGAACGAGCAAGTTCGGCTAGACCTTGTTCAGCAAGACGCATTCTCTGCTGTCCTTCGAAAGAGAAAGGTTTAGTTACAACAGCAACTGTTAATGCTCCCATTTCTTTTGAAATTTTAGCAACAACAGGAGAGGCCCCAGTACACGTTCCACCACCAAGTCCACCTGCTACGAACACCATGTCAGAATTTTTCAAAGCTTCTTGAATTTCTTCTTTTGTTTCTTCTGCTGCTTTTTTTCCAACCTCTGGATTCATACCCGCACCTAATCCCTTTGTTAAATTTTTTCCAATATGAATTTTCTTTTTCGATAAAGCGTGATGAAGGTCTTGCGCATCAGTATTAATCGCGAGGAAGTCCACGCCTTTCACTTTGGAATTGATCATGTGATTGATCGCATTTTTTCCTGAACCACCAACACCAACGACTTTGATGCGAGCAAATGTTTCGACTTCTGGTTTAACTTGTACCATGGATTTTATAAAGTAATTTAATGTATAGGATAACCTTAGCTTTTTTAAAAGCTTTCTTTTCTGATAATTTAACTATTCATGTTGATATATTTCAAACCACCTTGCTCTTTCGAGTCTTCCCAAGGTTGCCTAATACTTGCCTAAAGCTTTTATTAAGAAATAATCAAGAACTGCCTATGCACGTAATCATACCACGCCTATTTTAGAGGGCAATATTGCCAAGGTGGGGTAGGTGGGGTGTTTAATCAAATTAGGATCCAAAGATGATTTGAAAGGAAAATTATTTAGTTGTCTTTAGAATAGGACTTTGAGGGTTGATATACGGTGCGATCATTGCAAACGGTACTGTTTTATTAATGTCGCAAGCCTGAATTACATGTGCAAATTCCAAAGAAACATTGATTCCTTCATTTTTACCATCAACAAAATATGAAAAACCCGCTTGGCTTGATGTTGAAAAAGTGTCAGGGTCAATATATTGAGCATCACAGTCGGTTGGATCATTTTTTGCATCTGCAATCGTATCTTGGAAAATGAACTTCATAGTTTTATCTATATCAGTAAAGACTTTTTCAAAAGGAATTTCTTCTCCAGTTTTCAAATTAAATGTCATGTTGTTATTACCAGCATCAGGATGTGCTGACCCCATACAATAATATTCAGCATTCATTGGAATACTTAAAATATTATTTTTCGCATAGGAAACAGAGCTGGAATAATAAATATCAGAAAATCTGTTCAACATGTCATGAAGTTTTAATTCTGGAGCTGTCCGAACATCTTTTATTAAACATTCTCGCTGGTTTTCGTTTATGTTATATCTTGTGTCCTGAAGAACTTCATCTCTTAAATCAGCTGCACCTTCCCATGAATAACATTCGGCGGTTTTTCTTATGTCCTCTAGTTTTTTATTTATTATAGATAAAACCTCAGGTGAAGCACCAGAAATAATTTTCGGAACATAACCTGTCCCTGGTGGGGTTAGTTCGTATTTATAAGTTACATCACCTTCAGTGTATATTTTATTTAAATCCAAAGATGTAACGTCATTAGGAGTGTCATCTTTTGCCTTTTCGGGTAAGCCTTCCCCAAGAGAGCATTCAGGGACTTTTGTGTATTCGGCTATTTTTCCTTGCGCATCTTTTATTTTTAAGATATCACCAAGGAGCTCTACTGTGTAAGTACTAGATGCGATATATTTATTAAAGTAATCCCACTTTATTTCTAGATTCGGTTGATTGTACTCGTAACTACTTGTTTGATTTCTGTTGACCAGATTCGTCCCTTTACTATCAGAATATAAGCTGACCATGTGATCCTCATTGTAGTATTCAGATTTGGTATCAAGACCATTAGCCAAAATACTAAAGTCTACAAAGGGTGCGAAACAGTTTTTATTGCCTTCTTTACATCTCCAGCTACCTGCGATTATCCTTGCAGGATCATTAATATTCTCTAAATTATAGTAGGGATTTTTTGTCGGGATGTTTGAATCATAAATAGGCTGGTTAGGTTCAATATTTTTTAGTCCAAATATTTTATAGCCAATAAAAATTACTGACAATAAAATAACAAGCACGAGTGCCCATATAAAATAGTTTTGTTTTTTCATTGAATAAAATTTAGCTTTAAAATTTTAAGGGAGAAACTGTTTCAACCACTTCCAGACAGTTTGACGAGTTTTTCCAATAATACGCATTCCTTCTTTGATATCAACAGTATTCTCGTCTTCTGAATTGAGACCTAATACACCAAGTCCGTAACAAACAACCCATTCATTTTGTTTTTCATGAATGAATTTGAAAGTTGTTTCGTATTTGATCGTAGGACATTTTGATGGAAGGTGTAGGGAACTGCGAGCAGCTTGTTCGATACCAACAAGAGCTGATCCACCCCCAACCATAATGATTCCAGCTGGAAGTAGTCCACTACGGTCAATCTTTTTTAGATGCGCGTCTATCAATTCGAAAATATCAGATAGACGCGCATCAATAACACCATCCAGTTTTTTCCTAGAAACAACAGGTGCATTGGTTGCGTGTGTTTTTACAAGTTCAGCTTCATCAAGTGAGATTTGTAATCCAAGTGCTATGTCATTTGTAATATCAATCGATCCGATCGGGAAGACTTCTAATGAAATAGGAATATTGTTTTCAAACACAATCATTGATGTAGTTTCGGCACCTATATTAACGAGAACACATCCTGCGATTTTTTGAGTCTTACTAAGTGCTACAAGGCTAGCTGCCATTGGTGCTGCAACCACGTCTTCGATTTCAATACCTGCTTCTTCAACGGCAAGTAAGAGGTCAGTTAAATGGTGTGTCTGACATGTTATATATAGGACACGAGCTTCAAGGCGAATACCCTTCATACCTTGTGGGCGACCAAGAACACGTTTTCCATCAACTCGATATTCAAGAGCGACACTGTGAATGATTTTTCTGTTTGTTATATATGCTGCGGGTAGTTCTTTCTCGCTTTCTTCGATCGCACGTCTAACATCGAGGTCTGTAATTTCAGTATCTGCTTTTGTCGTGTTTACAATACCTACACCAATGATTGCGGATAGTCCAACACCGCCAACAGATAGGTAGGCTTTTTTAATTTTAAGTCCTGATGTTTTTTCTGCTTGCGTGACAGCTGCGCGAATGCTTTTTGCAACTTCGTTTATATTTACAATATAACCATGACGAATACCTTTAGATTCAGCAGTTCCGTAGCCAACTATTTTAGGCTGAGTAGAAGGTGTGTTTTCATCTAAACGTTCAACGGCAATCACTTTAACGCTGCTTGTTCCTATGTCTATTCCGATTGATGTATTGCGACCGATTGCCATTATATATTTATGATGAAGTTTTAAAGAAAA
>JAYUFM010000137.1:0-3333 GCA_043738715.1 bacterium
CACCGAGAATACAGTCAGGCTGCACGAACGGTTATTTGGAGACGTCGCGGTCGAGGCCTTGCGATTCTATGAACTGGACTTCGACCCCGGTGCCGAGGAAAGTGAGGCCGAATCGGAAGAAGACTGGGGAGGTAGTACATTTCCCAGGAGTGGATCCCAGTTACGGAGATTCTACGCAACAGTCGAAACAATCAAACGGGAGCAATTCGGCAGAATCAAAGGACATGTCCAGTTGCTTGTCCATCAAGTAGGTGAAGGTTTAAATACCTTAGGCCACATCCTATCCGGAAAGTTGATGTACGAATCGCTTGTTGAACTTGTGAGAAATGACACTGCGTTTCAACGCGGGGCACAGGAAGCAATCCATCGCTTCCTCCATACGTTCTACACAAGAGCTTGCCAAATGATAGGTAGCAAGCCGTGGAACGAGAGCTTCAACATCCAGGCAACTAGACCTGAGAAGGTGGGCAAGTCCCGAAAGAAACGAAACGGTCACAAAATTTAAAAAGAAAGGGGGAGTACCAAATTCCAAAGGGGCCTGACCAGCTCCTTTTCCTTTTGATGGATATTCGCTATAAAATTGACATTTATATACAATATTGTATCGTATTAAACAGAAAGCCCTTAGATTTGCTATGGTTCAAAGCGCTTGATTCATCGAGCTTTTCGAGCCATAACCGCAAATCTTAACAAAACCTCAATACGGAAATCAGAATCATGCACCAAGAAACTATTCTCACGCAAATCGGTCTCTCCCTTATCACTCACCCAAAATGGGAAATCGCAACCGAAGTGTACCGCCGCCTCAGGGAGTTGATTCCAACAGACATCTGTGGCCAATCGGAAAAACTCGATCAAATCTTCAAAGCTGCCTTCCAATTGTGTAACTTGAAGGGTGTCGATAGGATCAACACATTAGCACTGGTTGGGTTTGCTGCTGACGTTGTTACGCTCTGGAGAGCAGGTGTTTTCAAATAGCCACTAGCCCGTCCTGCCCTTTGCCCCGCCACAAGAAAAAGTCCCCTCCCAAGGACCTTCACTTGTGGCGGGGCTTTTCTTTTTTTGTTCACATCTAAATCTAATTAATAAAAACTAATTATTATCTACATCGTCATAAACAAGTTTTGAAATGTCAGATATAACAAATTCTAATTTAGAAAAATCCTTACCTTTCGTCATTACACATAAAAAATATGGTTTTTCAGGAAAATAAACAATACCACAATCATGCAATTCCCTGCTACTTATTACTCCGCTATATGTTTCTTCTGTGTGTTCCCCGAATTTATGAGAAACAATTATATTACTTGGAACACCAGCTACTAATCCTTGCTTAAATGTGGCCTGCGATAGTAAATTAAGAATACTATTGGATATTTTTTTATCTAAATAAGTTGAATTATAAAGGACTCTAAAAATTGATGAATATTGTTTTGCAGACATAAAATCTACAGCATCGGGATTATCAGTTGCTTTTGGTAAGTTTAATTCATTCTGCACTGCAATATATGATTTTGGGTCATTCTGGACTAAGACAATCGTAGCCTCATTGTCAGAATTTATTATCATCGAATTTATCAATTGTTCAATCGTGTAATTCCCCGTATTCAATTGGTTTTCAGGCTTATAATACTGACCTGGGTCAATTGTTTTTGTGTAATATAACTGTTTAGACAGGACTGTAGGATCATTTTCAGCCAATCTCAAATATCCAATAGCCACTGCAACCTTCAACATACTGCCTGGATTATACCTTTCGTTTTCACCAATACCCGTCCACATTTTACTATTTAGATCGTTATAATAAACAGAAACCTGATCTGCATTGCCGGCTGATGTAGTTGAGGAAATGTATGCATTTATCCTCTTTTCTAAATCCTTGTATTCAGGATAAACAGCCTTATTAGTTTCTCTATACAATATTGGACTTGTGAATTTATAGTCAGAAGAATTCTCTTTAATATAAGAAATTTGTGGAGCGGTATTTATTGAGATTGTTTTTAAATAGAATCCAGCACAAAAACCGAGCACAATAAGTCCTCCACTTTTCATCAATTTTAGTAATAAGCGCTTACTCATTCAGAACATTTTATCATACGCGAATACCACCGTATAGAATTATCAAATCGAAATACTCTATACTTTAGCCTAAAACCCTTACATTACAAAGCTGTTTTGAATTATTCAGGTCAACACCAAAGCTCATTTCTGCAGTATTAACAAAGGTATCCCAATCGGCAGTAAGTGCCTGGGGTATAAGTTCAACACTGACACTTTTCAATCCTTCTACCTTCTTCACAGCCGTACCAATAACAAGAAATTCAATAAGGCCACTTCCAATTTGATACACATGAGTCTTTACTCCGATTACTTCATCAGCGCCAATTGAATCGGCTTCTTTATTTAGAATAGTCAGAGCATTTTCACGGGCTTCATAAATAAGTTTTGATAATTCAGGGATTTCACCTTTCACAAATGATTTAAAGAATGATGTTATTCCACCAACCAATCCAAGAGAGTAGACCGATGTGGCCATCAACAATTTTAAAGGGGCGTAGCCCATTTTATTCAAGTTCCACATTTCTTGAGGTGTCATGTCACTTGTCACAATATCCCCTTCTGGAAGGTTTTTATTATATGCTGCAGTTCCAATCATTAACATTTCTTGTATTGCAGTAATTCCAATTGGTAAAATTGTTGTTTCGATCCCAACAACTGAATTTGCGCCAGCAGTTTTTGCTTCAGCTACAATACGTGCAAGAGCCATGTGTCTGGTCTTATTAAAAATATCCGAGAACTCTTTTACCTCACCTCGGGCTAATGTTTTAAGAGCACCAATAATTCCACCAGCAATTCCAATTGAATATGCAACATTACCGAAGACGAATTTTTTTGGTTCATAATGAGCATCTAATTGTGCATATAAATCTTGTCCATCAGATGAAGTACTAAATGAATATGTCTCTTTCGAACCATTCTTTGTTTCATTACTGGATTTTGTGTGTAGCGAAGAACCCACAGAAAGAAATTCTATATTTCCTCCGTGAAATACTAATTCACTTGTCACTCCGGTTACACCTATCGCACCACGGTCTTTTGCCTCTTTTTCCATTCTGTCTAATGCGGACGCGCGACCTTCTTCTATCAATTTTGTAAATTCAACCAATTCTCCACCTGCTATCGCCCTCAAACCAGATCCGAGACTACGCATTACACCTAATGAATGAATGCTATTTCCTACCACTATGTCCCCCGCTTTATAACCTGCTTTGTCTAGACAATATATTTCATTGCCTGATAATCCTGTTGTTTTCATATACAAATAATTATACC
>JAYUFM010000138.1:0-3326 GCA_043738715.1 bacterium
TATCGGGCTTCGATTCCTGCCGCACTGTCTCCCAGACAGTGCGGTGAGAGCACTAACAAAAACGGCACCCTTGAGGGGTGCTCGTTTTTGTATTAGTGCTCTCTCTCGGTCTCGGAAAATCTTCTATCAAGCCCCGTAAGGGTCTTTGAGCAAACTGGACCGTTATTCAGCTAGGCCTCTCGGTAGGGTCTGTTAAGCGGAGTAAATCGGACATATCGTACACCCTGTGACAAAAACAGAAATAATGGTAGTTTAGTAAAAGTTCCCATCGTTCTTTTACAGGAGATTGGTCATGGACCTACCTATCGAAGCCTATTTTGCTCATGCCTACCGCATGAGTGACGCTGAAACGGCACTTCGTGATGAACTAATGGATTGGCTACCAGACGAAATAATCGATGCGCATGCCCACTGCAATCTAGAATCACATATTGTGGATGTTCCACCCAAGGCGCGTAAACATATGCTTTCTACCTTTCCGTATTTTCCACTTGAAGATTCGGAACAATTGCGGGGTTTGTTTTTTCCCGGCAAGAAAATACGTTCCTTAAGATTCCCAAAGACCTACCGCGGGCTCGATCATCGTGCAGCTAACGCCTACCTGCTCGAAAACAGTCCAAAAGAAGACCGAGTAGCACTTTTTGGCCTTCCGGAAGATGTTGACTACACAAATCGTATGCTTCGACACTCTAGAGTATCAGCACTGAAGATGTACTGGTCTTACGTCGAGCCGTCGGCTGAGTACATTTACGATTTTTTCCGGCCGGAAATTCTAGAGGAAGCACAAACGCTTGATATTCCAATCGTTCTACATCTACCTAAGATGATTGTGTGGAGTGTTAATGACCTTGTCAAAGTCATTAATGATTTTCCTCGTCTACGTATTGTGTTGGCTCATTTAGGCCTGTCCGTATTACCGGTCAACGGACTTCG
The DNA here is from genome assembly GCA_043738715.1 of bacterium. GTDB lineage: Bacteria > Patescibacteriota > Minisyncoccia > Phycocordibacterales > CAIZLB01 > JBAXAB01. Next base: position 934 of record JAYUFM010000138.1, read on the forward strand.
GGATGCCTTTAAGTTGATAAGGCATTTCGATCAAGTGTCCACCGACAACTCTCTAAACCCATCAGAAGAAGTGACCCAGATTGCGCTTGAGGAATTTGGGGCACAAAGAATACTTTACGGAAGCGACGAGCCTTTAAATTTAATTCGGTTTGCTGCTTACGAACATCCTGAAAAGGGTCAACGAATTGTTACTGATTACTTATATCACTGGGTTGACGCCATGGAGTATAAGCAATATGGACACCTTGCAGAAGGGGTAATTCATTCTCACTGGGGAAACCTTCACGCTCTGCAAAAGTGCATCGGTAGACTATCTCCATCAGAACAGACCGCAGCAAAAGAAAACATTTTCTATAAAAATGCTGCGGGAATCTATGGATTTTGAGACCTAAACTGACGACACCCCTGAAAAGGGGTGTCTTATTATTTACTTAATTTTGAGCATTCAGAATTTGAGCTTGCACCTTATCAAGTTCTTCATTATTCATCTTTGGACCTTCAACTGTAGTTATCCAACCACGATATTCAGGGCAAAACTCTGTATGAGAACTCCAAACATTTGTTTGCCCCGCAAGTTGACCATGAAGTGGATAGAGCTTAGCGTGTACATGAGCCACGCCAGTTCCTTCAAACACTAGCGCAACCCTGGGTGTATTGAATGCCTTTTCAAGAATCCTGGACACAATTTTTACCGCATCAAACAAACCCTTGTAATCCTCCTCACTCAAGCTAAATATATAATCCCCCGTATTCACTTTCGGTATGACAACAGTTAATCCTGGAGTATTTGGAAATGGTGTCAAGAATGCTAGATAATTTTCATCCTCCCAAACTTTCCATGAGGGTAATTCTCCACTTACAATTTTATCGAATATTGTTTCTGACATATTTCGTTAGTTTTATTATTTACTTCTCAGCACCTCCAATAATTTTTGCTCTTCAGGACTTGCGTCTTTTTGAGACAGTAATGATTGTTCGGCACTAGGTATATAGTCTTTAATAAAATCAGACCCTTCGTGGTTCAAATTTTGCGATAATTCAAATTCACGCATCATCTGCACTACAGCATCAGATGGAATGTTAAGTTTATTTTTAAAGTATATAATTCCTCTCAGGTATGAACGCAAAATTCTCTCTTTGTTATCTGACGCAGATGGTCGCAAGCCTTCCGACAGTAATACTGCTGAGGTTATCATAGAATCTTCAAATTTAAATCTAAGCGGGCTGTCTAAATTTTCGATATCCGGTACAGGATTGGCTGAGTTTACATGTGGCAAATTAAAATAATGTTTTAGAATCGTTGAGGTTCCCAATGCAAGCTCAACCCCTAATTGTTTTTCGGCGTTTTCTAAAATTATTAAATTACCAATATCATGAAGGGTTCCATTGGCATTTATTGCGTAGTTAAAATTTCTGCCCCAAACACCTTCAACGCCAAGTTTGTGTCGATAATATTTTTCAGGCATTGAAGAGTCGTCATATCCTATGCCTAAACTTCTGTACTTATCAGCAAGATTATACAAATCTGTATCTTCCTTATTTACTCTTAAAGTAAGATTCTCACGAGGAATTTTAACAACATTGAGAAGATACTCCATGGACTGTTCGCATAATTCTTCAATTTTTTCCGGACGAACTAGTACACCCAGACTCTTAAAATAAGATCCCCAGGCTGGAATAAAAGTATCATCTAGGAGTTTTGGGTAATTTCTTGTTCTAATACATGGCTGTGACATTATCATTCCATCTTCAGGAATATTTTCGTTTAGAAAATATTCTTTCATTGGACTGATATGAGAGCCAACAAATCTAACTGTCTCATCAACGCCTGAAGTAATTTTAACGGGAGGGGTTTCACTATATCCATTATCTAAAAAATATTCACGAAAATCAGCAATCATCTGTTCCGTAAACTTTGGCATCTCTGCAAGAGGCGGCGTTGTCTCAGAATATTTATGATTAGATAGAGAATATCTTTCTTCATTACCAATCTCTGTATTGTTGAATTTTTCCATTGCTTTATTATAGCAAATATAAAAATGGGACCAAGAGAAAACTCTTAGCCCCAAGTAGTTCACTTGAAATTAAAACACCACAGTTTGAAGTCTTAAAATTCATGTGTTTTTCTAAGAAGGTTACCCAGTTGCGAAAAGGTTCCTTCTTTAGGTATTTTGAGTTCAAAGAACCTGTCGTTCGACCAAAAGACTTTATATGCATTAGCCGTGTCCTTTGCCGAAATGATTCGATAGGTGTCTCCGACAATTTCAATCGCGGCACAATTATCAACAGCAACCGCAACCCCTTTCGTTTTCTTCATCATAATCTTAAGTGCTGATTTTCTATGCACTTCAAAATCATAATGAGGACAAAAAAGTCCAGGAATGATTCCAAGT
>JAYUFM010000139.1:0-3302 GCA_043738715.1 bacterium
GTGCTCCACGAAATAGCCTGTTCAAATGGACCCATAAACATTTCGTATACACGGAGGCTATCAGCTCCGTACAATTTCACTATATCATCAGGATTTACAACATTCCCAAAACGCTTGCTCATTTTTTGTCCGTCTGGACCCATAATAAGTCCCTGATTTCGCAATTGTGTGAATGGTTCAGATTGAGAAACGGCACCAATGTCAAACAAAAACTTATGCCAAAATCTTGCATAGATTAAATGTCGCGTTGCATGTTCAGTTCCTCCAACATACACATCAACTGGTGACCAATATTTTTCTTTTTTCGGGTCAACTATCATTTTTTTATTTTTTGGATCCATGTATCTTAAATAATACCAACAAGAACCTGCCCATTGAGGCATAGTGTTTGTTTCGCGCTTTGCGATCCCCTTACAGTTTGGACATTTTGTATTAACCCATTTTGAAATTGCAGCCAAGGGTGATTCCCCAGTACCTGTTGGTTCATAATATTTTACATTTGGTAGTTTAAGAGGAAGTTCTTTTTCTGGCACTGGAACAACTCCACATGTAGCACAATGAACTAGAGGAATCGGTTCACCCCAGTATCTCTGACGAGAGAAAACCCAATCACGCAATTTATATCTCACCACATTTTTTCCACCACAGAATTTTGTGATTTCTTTTTTTATATCTTCAGAATTTCTACCGTCAAATTTATGTGAGTTTATTAGCGTTCCGTTTCCAATGTAGGCTTTTTCATCAGAAACATGTTCAGAACCAATTACTGATTTCATAGGTAAACTATATTTCTTTGCAAAAGCAAAATCTCTTTCGTCATGTGCAGGTACTGCCATTACTGCACCCGTTCCATAATCAGCAAGTACATAATCTGCGATCCATACGGGCACCTCTTCTCCACTTGCAGGATTAATCGCACATAATCCAGACAAATGTACACCAGTTTTTTCTTTACCTTCGGCTGTACGCTCGATCTGAGTCTTTTTCGCAACGTCTTTAATAAATGAATATACCTTATCCCAATTTGTAATTTGCGGCTTTAATTTTTCAATCAAATGATTTTCAGGAGCCAATACTAAATACGTCACACCATAAATTGTGTCTGGTCGAGTAGTGAAAACATCAATTGATTCATTTGCACCTTTAATTTTAAAAGTTAATTCCGACCCTTCACTGCGACCAATCCAATTTTTTTGGGACTCTTTTATGGAGTTTGGCCAATCAAGTGCTTCAAGATCACTTAATAATCTATCTGCATATTTGGTAATAGAGATCACCCACTGACGTATTGGTTTTTTCTCGACAATTGATCCACAACGTTCACATTTTCCATTGTCAAGATCCTCATTTGCAAGACCTGTTTTACACGAAGGACACCAATTGATGGGTTCGTGTGATTCATAAGTCAAACCTTTTTTGTGCATTTGTAAAAAAGCCCATTGTGTCCATTTATAGTATTCAGGATCAGTAGTGTTTATTTCACGATTCCAGTCATAACAAAATCCTAAAATTGATAATTGTTCTTTGTAGCGTTTAACGTTTTTCTTTACCGCAATTGACGGATGTATTTTATTTTTTAATGCAAATTCTTCTGCGGGTAATCCAAAAGCATCCCACCCCATTGGGTGCAGTACGTTAAATCCAGACATACGTTTAAAACGTGCGAAAATATCTGTTGCAATATAACCCTTTGGGTGGCCGACATGGAGACCCGAACCTGAGGGATATGGAAACATGTCCAATATGTAGGCTTTTGGTTTTTTACCACCTTCAGTAGTTTTGTAGATACCTGATTTCTGCCATGCAGACTGCCACTTCTTCTCTATCTTTAAATGGTCGTAAGGAACAGGTTTTTTCATGAAGATATAGTAGCAAATTGGCTAATAAAAGAAATACCCAGCGCAGTCGAGCTGTGCCGGGTATCTTTCTTAATTCTCTAAAAACTGCACATCACTCCTCTGTCGGCGCAACTGGCCTGCCTTGAGGGTCGAGCCATGGTCTTTTTGTTGCTGGAAGTGAGCTACCGAAAACTCCATGCACGAGCGGAAAGCATTCGTCGCAAACGAAAATGGGAACTATGGTTCCACCGAGATTGAAGACCCCGGTTCTTTTCGCAGGCCTCCTGCACCCGTTATCCATAAAACACATGTATGAAGTGGCAGTCTGAGGAAAGCGGCCGTTGATAAGGCTTATCCTGTAGTAGCCACCGCGAAAAATTCTGTCCGCCAGGGTTTCGTGTGACCACTCAGTGTCAACAGAAAGTTCGTTGGGTCGGAAGAAAACCACTCGGGGACAGACCGTCCAGACAGCCTCGTCAAAAAGAAAATCCGTGTCCTCCCGCCTGGACCGTGAAATGAACTCGCTGTCCCAATATGAAACATCTGTGTGGCCTGTCTGGTGGTCCTTATGCACGAATCGGTTTGATCCCGCCTCGATGTTGAAGAAGACTGGGACGGTGTGACCTTTCTTCTCACCGTCGATAATTGCATGAGGCCTCATTACCAATCCCTGCAAAAACCACCATTTTCCCTCTCGAGGACCCACTACGCTGACAATAGACCCCTATAATATTAATCTCCCGTGTGCATCCAAAACTTCACCTGGTGCTGGGTTTGCTGACAATTTTCTGAGCATGTTGCCTCCTTGTTTGTGTTCAATTGCCCCTCCGGAATGGAAAGGCACTGAAAAATAAAATATAACACTTTTATGATGTGTGCAAGTTAAATACTAATGCATTGATAAAGTATATGATCCTTCGTTTCTATAAAAATATTAAATCTTAAACTCTATAAGACTGCTATCTTATTTTTTAGTTAATTGCATTTTAATTGCATTTAGGTGTACGCCACTTATCGGCATTGCTTCATCATCGATTTTCTTCTCGCCTGTTTCTACAAAACCTATCTTTTTATACCAATCAATTGATTTTGTATGTTTAACAGGAAATGCAACTACGTTTTTGTCAGACGGAAGATATTTTTGAGCTTCATTCCACAGCATTGTTCCAATGCCTTTTCCAGTAAATTCTGGATGAACATACATTGTCCTTACGCGAACATGATCATCTAGAATCAGAAGCCGAATTATTCCAACGACCTTATCACTTTCCTTTGCGATTAAAGTTATGTCGTTGTCTCTAGGTGACTCTGCTCTTTTTCGAAAAGTTTCAATCTGTTGCTTTTCGTTTAAAGCATACATCGTATCAACATCCTCTTTTGTTACTCCAATTTTTGGATTAACGTATGTTGCATACCATGATAATTTAATAACTTCATTCATCCCTTCAGCATCGTTAGGTTTTG